>JARYLT010000021.1 GCA_029907515.1 Spirochaetota bacterium
ATGCTATTATATGTATGCAAACACTATAATGATAATGTAGTACACAATTACAATAACGTCAACATATTATTTACTCTTAACCTGTATTGACCGCATAATATATATATAAAGAATCAGCGCAATAAGTTCACTAATAAATGCAAAGATCATAATATACTGTACATCAATTTCATATAACCATCCCATTATACTGGCTCCAAAAAACATGCATACACCATACGCTGTATTAAATATACCATAGCCAGTTCCTCGTTTCTTAAGTGAGGTTAAATCGGCTATTGCTGCACGCATGATTGTTTCATGTATTGCCATCACCAGCCCCCACAGAATAATGCCCATAGTCACAGCTATCCAGTTAAAAGCAAAGGAAAGCACAGGAACTATCGCTGAAGCTACTGGAATTATAAATAATACTTTCATACCTTTTGTATCATATAGTTTGCCAATAACTATCGCAAATACTGCATCTACACCCATTGCTATTGCGTACAGCAGTGGAATGCTCATGTCTGAAACTATAGTATGCGACTTCAAATGATACGCAATGATTGGAAAGCTTGCAAACCCAATAATGGCAAACGCAGAAAATGCTGTGTAAAGCCAGAATGTGGATGTCAACTTTTCAGGACCACTTTGGCCTGTGGCCTTTGTTTCAAATGTATCAGGATGAGGCACAAGCACCCTGGCTAACGTCAACACCGCTATTAGAAGCACAAACGGAATCCACATGATTGTGTAACCCAGATTGTAATCAACTATATAGGCAAAGATTGCTGTAAAGATCAACGGCCCTGCAATAGCACCTATCTGGTCCATTGCTTCATGCAAACCAAAACCCAAACCACGCCCAACCTGCGTTGTTACCTGTGATAAAATGGTATCCTTAGCTGGGCTGCGCAACGCTTTCCCCAATCGCTCAGCAACCATTAAAAGCGCAGCCACCTGCCATAGCCCCGTAAGTGCCAGAAGCGGTACTGAAATAAGCAACCCATAACCAATGAAGGTAAAAAGCCAGTATGCCTTAGTCTTATCACTCAAGTAGCCTGAAACAAGCCGTATGGCATAACCAATGAACTCCCCCAAACCAGCAACAACACCAACCCACAGCGCATTTGCACCCAATTCTTTTAAATACTGCGCATTGACGCTTCGTGCACCTTCATAGATGATGTCGCCAAGTAAGCTTATGATTCCAAAAAGGATTATAAACTGGTACGCTCGTTTTTTAATGTCAGTCATCAGTTTTCCTCCATATCACGTATTGCAAAAATCCAGCGCAGGTAACGCTTGATATCAACAAGGCTCATATTATAACCAAGATAAATTCCGTCAACCCACAATTCAAAGTGAAGATGCTGTCCCCATTTTTGGCCCTGTGCTTCGCCAAGCAATCCTGAGTTGCCTACCCATCCTATACGCTGCCCTTTCTTTACCCGCACACCTGTATTGATCTTCCCATCAATTTTTGAAAGATGGTTGTAGGTAGATAGTATCCCATTACCATGATCAATCCATACCTGTCTGCCGCCAAATGAACGCTTGATGAATGTTGCAGGATTTTTTTGATAGTATTGCGATAGGGACTTCCATTCCTCCTCGGTAGGTGGCACATAGTCAATATCAGCACGCACCACCACACCATCAGCACAGGACAACACTGGCGTAGTTTCATCTACAGGGATTGGCAGGAAATTATCTTCTTTGAAATAATAAAAGATATCAAGCCCGTAATGAATTCCACCGCGGTACCCTCGAGGTGCATTGGGATAGCCTGAATCATTTTCAGGAAACAACCCATTTTTTATGGGGAAACAGAGATTATACAATCGTTTATCAAAATATTGTAATTTGGCGCTTCCTGCATATACAGCAATCTCTGCTATTGCTGCATAACCGTCAATGGTTGCATCATGTGGTATTAATATTCTGAATGTACTGGCATCAATGCCCTTTACATTTACTTTAACAGTCCTTTGATATGTACTATCTCCAAAAAAACCTTTTTTATCTTTCTGTATAAAATTAACCCGTGAATAATCAAACCATTTACCATCATACATGAATTGCAGGATGCAGTATGTGATGGTGTTGTAATTATCTTTTGTTCCTGCAGTAATTACTATATCAGTTATTATACGTTTTACACCAAAATCTATTTCAATCCACTGATCATCACCTTTAGCTGAAATCCATGAAGTGGTTTCATCATCATCCAGTGCTTTTTCACCTTTATGGTTTTTACTGAAATTGCTGCTTGTGGCATAGTATATTTTTTGCTGAGTATTGTTGCCACATATGATATATTCTTTGCCCTGCGTGCTCCGCTGAGGAACAAAATTTGAAATTAGCAACAACGATAGTAACGAAGCAATGGTTTTAGCCATAATTTATATTTTCCTACAAAATTTTTTATATTTATTTCCACTGCCACATGGGCATGGAGCATTACGTCCTATTTTATTGATTACCATAATCATTTAAAAACAACTTTTGAAACTTTAAAATTCTTTATCCATTTAGAAATGGTTATCGGTAACTTTTGTTTATATGTATCATCTCCTTCTTGTTTTTGCAAGCAATCGTAATATCTCAAGATATAACCATATCAAAGTAACCATTAAACCAAAAGCAGCATACCACTCCATATATTTTGGAGCACCATATTCAGCACCTTTCTCAATAAAGTCAAAGTCTATCACAAGATTTAAAGCTGCTATAACCACTACAAACAGTGAAAAAAGAATACCCCATATACCAGCTTCATGAATAAAAGGAATACCTATATCAAAAAAACGTAAAATAAAATTACATAAATAAACCACAAATATCCCGCCCGTTGCAGCAGCCACACCAAGTTTAAAATTTTCAGTAGCCTTAATTAAACCTGATTTATAAGCCAGAAGAAGCGAAAAAAGTATTCCAAAGGTAAGTCCAACTGCCTGCAACACTATACCAGGAAAACTTTTTTCAAATAGCATTGATACTATTCCAAGAAATAAGCCCTGTATTGCAGAATAAACAGGTGCTGTCCATGGTGAAAGTTTTTTCATAAAAATAGTAAGAAGTGCTACTATAAAACCCAAAATTGACAAAACTATCAGAAACATATGGAGATAATTATTGAAAAGCAAGTTTTCTATATGATACCAGCTTAACGTTGCAAAACCAACAACTATCAGTAATAAAATGATAGTCTTATTCACACCGCCTTCAATGGTCATTACATCAGTTACAGGCTCCCCAATTTCTTTTGTAAATGGATCACTTCTGAGCACAGGATTTCCGCTTCTAACAAGACTATTTGCCATGATACCCTCCCTCAATAAATTTAATTAATCCAGTTATCACTTCATTAACAGGTGTATTAACACCATGCTGTTTAGCTAATGCAACAACAGCTCCGTTCATTGCATCTATCTCAGTACGGCGCTTTGCCTGTATATCCTGCAGCATTGATGAACGATGCTCCCCCGTTGATGGAAGCAATCGAGAATAAAATACATCCATATATTCTTCTGCACTTTTATAATGTGTGCTGTAACCTGCCTTATGCATGGTTTCAAATATCTCATGAAATATATCATTCATGATGGCTTTTGTATATTCAGACTTACCTAACTCCCCATACGGCACATTGAAGATAGCACCTAATGGATTTAACGCGCAGTTGTACAGCATCTTTGCCCATATATCTTTACTCACATGTTCGGTCACTTCAGCAGGCATGCCACCTTTTGTTAACTCACTGGCAAGCGATAGTAATTTTGTAATATCACCACCATACAATGAACCAATATGGATTGCATCAGCATGAACCGTGATATCAACATGGTGAAGCGCTGGCTTAATGTATCCTGTCATAACACGCGCATTGAAGATTGTATCTTTTTCAAAATATTTTATAAACTGTTCAGCATTGCCCCATCCATTTTGAAACAATATTATGGGACAGGTACCAATTATATGTTCGTATTGTTTTAATACCTGTGCGATAGTTTCTGATAAGTATGATTTAATACATACACAGATATAATCAATTTTGACATTGCCTATTTTTGCCAATGAATCATAGACTTTAAATGTACCAGGCTGTATAGTAAATTCCCCCAACACACCTGTTTGCACAATACCTTTTTCTTTCAGTGCACTGACCGTTGGTTCAACATCAATAATAGTTACATCGTTGCCTGCAGTAATAAGGCTTCGCGCTAAACCCAATCCAACAGCACCACCACCAAGTATTAATATATTCATGGGCAATACCTTTTATAGTAAAGATAGCACTTCCATTCCAGAATGCCATATACGTTTGTAAGCTCAAGCAAAAAATCAAAATAGCAGGAAGTTACATAAAAGGTCTTTTTTTATAAGTTACTGCCACAATCGCTGCCGCAAACCAGAAGAGCGTATGGTAGGATTTTTCATCATATATTGCAGAATTTTTTTATTTCCAATAATAGTAAGCTTATTGCGTGCACGAGTAACTGCGGTATAAAGAAGTTCACGCGTTAACAACATCTTCCAGTGCTCATTATTGCCAATATCGATATGCGGTAAAATCAGCACTACATGATTAAATTCTGAACCCTGACTTTTATGTACCGTTATACTGTATGCAGGAACATAGTTGGTCAAAAGCGATGTATTGATCTTTCTTGAACCATCTGCAGATACAAAATACACTGCATCATCACTGCTCTTATGAATACCCACATCACCATTGAACACATCAAGGTTATAGTCATTGGCAGTAATCATGATAATTCTACCATTATACCACTCGCCACTGATTGCAGGTCTTAATTGTTTTTCAATCAACGCATTAAATGTTTCTACTCCCCACGGTCCCCTGTTAAACGGAGTTAGTATGCATAACTCTGAAAGTTTATTAAATACATCACTGATGTTATGCTGATCAGAAATATAACTAATAATGCTATAGTATGTTTTTGCATATCCCTGAATTGCATTATACAACCATTCAAGTGAATCATATTCCTTTAATTCAACATCGGCAAAGTTGTTGGATAGCACGTCAATTGCTTTATGTTCATCATCATTTCGTATTGCTGAAGCCAGAGCTGCTATTCCGCTATCGGCACCAAATCTGAACGTTTTATTCAATATGACGATAGCATCTCTCAGTGGATGTGATTGCTTTTTCTTATCGTCAATGTTGCAGTTGCAGTAATCCAATAATTTCTTTCCACTATCAGTATATGAAAATTCCGTAGTACCCCAGCATACATCACCAAAAAAAGCACCCGCTTCAACCGATGATAGCTGATCTTTATCACCAACTAAAATTAAACGAGCAGTGCTTTTTAACGCCTTAGTCAATTTTGCCATAAGCGGAATATCAACCATAGAACACTCATCAACAATAACAACGTCATATGGCAAAGGATTTTGTTCATTATAATAAAATTCAAGCTCGCCTTTCTGATAGCCAAGGAGTCGGTGAATGGTAAAAGCTTCAGCTGGGAAATTCATCTGACTATTGGCCACATACGTCTCTTTAAAATGAGCTATCGCCTGCATTAAACGCGATGCTGCTTTCCCCGTTGGTGCACATAATGCTATAGAACAGTCAGGATTACTGCGTAACAATTGATATACTATTGCAGCAATTACTGTGGTTTTACCTGTACCTGGCCCACCGGAAACTACACAAAATCTGTGTTTCAACGCAGTCAACTGCGCAAGAACTTGCTCATTTGCAAAGTGAATCCCTTTTGATTGCAATTCTTCAATGGCTTTACTGCAATCTTCATAAATAGTGTTGATTTCACCCTGTGATAGTATAAAAAATTGCAAGATTGTATTTTCATAATTAAAGTAACGATACAGGTAACAATTCCCATCCCTGTATACAAGTGGCTTTATGTGATGTTCAGTTTTTGCAAAAGCATCGCAATTCAGCACATATTGTTTTAGAGATTTTTCGTCAGGGAATACTATATCATCAATTTCAATACTTTCATCATAGATAATATTGCGCAATGATTTACTGGCGATAGTTCCCAATGAAAGGCAACTATGTCCGTTAGCTGCCATGTAGCTTACACAAAATAGTAATGCGTTCAATACTTCATCATGACAATGATACTTACTGCAAATGAAGTTGGCAAAGTGATGGTGAATGGTTTTGGTTTTATCAATTAATTTCATAGCTTCAGCGCACCTAACAGGTTATCAAACTTGTGTACAAATGTAACGTCTGGTTTATCATAAAATATTCCATATTCATTTCCACGATTAGCATCAACACCCCGTACAAACATATAGAACACACCGCCAAAATGTTTGTCATAGCTATATCCCTTGCCTAACAATAATTGTAAATATCTGTGAAGGGCAACAGTATAGATAGAATACTGTAAGAAATATAGATGCGAAACAATTGCACTTCTTAGCTTAGTGTAATGATAGTCTTCTAATGAAGTGCCAAGCAGATTTGTTTTCCAGTCTACAATATAGTAGGCATTTTCATATTCAAACACCATATCAATATAGCCATGCATAAAGCCACTTATATCTTCAAATGATAACTGTTGCAGTGCTGATGCATAATCCATGGTAAAAAGGCTGTGTTCATTAAAAAGTTGAACTAAATGCCTGCTACCAAGTTGTTCTACTGGATAATAAAACTCAATTTCATGACGCCGCTTATTGTCATGGATTTTAGATAGAACAAGATCTTTCTCTTTTTGCAATTGTACTTTTAGCACATTGACAACCATCTTTGTTACGACATCAGCCCACACGGTATCAATGTTGTATTGTTTCAGAACATCACTGGCAATCTGCAAGATACTTGTACCATCGGCATTAAAATCAATTGTTTCAAAAATCGTATGAATGCATAAACCACTAATACTTCCCGCAGGAAACGTAAAAACAGAGTGCTCTTTTATTTCTTCTTTACTAACAACAGGAATCTGTATTTCATCACTTTTTTCATCCTCGCGCCTGTACGATAACGATGTATAGCTTGTAAGCTGCCATCCCTGGGGAACCGATCGTTCTATTACACGCACTCCCTTTGGTTCAGGATATACGGTAACAACAGCATCAAAAGGCTTTAGTGTGATATCCGATATTTCTTTAACAGCGATGACGCCCCCTGAATCCTGTTCTATTTTTTGTAAATCTTCCAACAATTCTTCAGAAGAAAGGTCAATACCTTTTATAAAATTTTCTTCTATGTTGTCGGCTCTATTGAGATGAAAAAGGTACCGCAAAGCTGATGTTTCCGTACTATTTATATTTCCCCATCCAACATAGCATTTAAACTTTGCACGGGTCATTGCAACATAGGCAATTCGAAGAGACTCAGCAAGTTGTTCACGTTTGGCAATATATTCCATTTCATTATAATAATTATCTGGGAATAATGATTTCATTTCCTCAACGTCCTCTTTACTAAATCTAAAGGACACATGAGTTTTGTAGTTATTATCTGTACTATCGTGAAAAACGAATATTCTATCTAATGAAGAAGCATCAAAAAGATAAGGACAAAAAACTATAGGATACTCCAGTCCTTTACTTGCATGTATAGTAACAATTTTAACAGCATTGGCATCGGATTCCAGACGTAATTGCTGCTCTTCAGTATCAGCTCCCACATATATGGCCTTTTTCAACCACTCAACCAGTGCTACGGGTTCTAATTTTTTCTGGCGTTCAGTATCGGCAAGTATTTCAGCACAGTGCAGTATGTTGGTTATCACCCTTTCACCATCGTAGTATTGCAAAAGCCTCCTGGCAACGGTATCGCTCTCATTTTCTTTTTTTACTATCACATCATCATGAAGAAGGCGCTGCAGCATAACAATAACACCTTTTGCTTTCCAGGTATCAAGATATGCAGCACAGCGCATCTTCACAGTATCCAATGTTCCCTGTTCTTCCATTTGTATAATATCATTTCCACAATACCCAAATAAGCTTGTTACCAGTGCCCGCTTTATGGCTTTTGTTGATGAGGGATTTATAATTGCCTCAAGCACATGCAACAATTCCCACACTTCAGGTGTAGTAAATACTGACTGCCTGCTATATAAAACACTATTAATACCGTACTGTCTTAAAATATCCTGCATCAGTTCTGCTTCATGATGCTTTCGTACCAGTATTGCTATGTCACTGTATTGTAATGCTTTGCCATCAATTTCATAGGAACCATGCGCTAACGTATGAATTTCATGGGCTATATTTTTGGCTATTATCTTACGTGCTACACCAATAGATATACTCTTTTCATTATCACTATCCCGAATAAACCATATGTCTAATGCTCCCTGGCTAAAACATGACTCATGTATCTTAGATTCAACTGGATGATACATAATTTCATCAAATACAAACGGGTTTTCAACTCGACCAAAAATATAATTTATAGCTCTGGTTAACGATGGTGTTGATCTGAAACTTTTAGTTAATGTATATGCAGTATCTGCACTTTGACGTGCTTTAATATACGCAAAAACATCAGCTCCTCTGAAGCTATAAATTGCCTGCTTGGGATCACCAATGATATAGAGGGTATAACCTTCTTTCCTGAATATTGTGGTAAAAATAGTATATTGTAACGGATCAGTATCCTGAAATTCATCAATGAGTGCTGCTTTGAAACGCTCCCGAACTCGAACAGCCAATCTGCTGTCCGTACCTTGCTGTAATGCTTTATGCATATCTTTCAGGATATCCCTGAATGAAATAATATTCCAGCGATCGCGATACCATGAGTACTGTTTGTCACTGTATTGGATAAATTCACGATATGCGGCTATTATCTGTATCTTTATAGCAACAATAGTTTTTCTGCATTCATCAAGAAGTGTAAAAAATTCATGCCATGTATATTGCTTTTCATTTTTTTTGTATGCACCGATCAGCCTGGACAACAAACCTGAAACTGAAAATTTTTTTATATGTTTACTAATATCTTCCTGAAACACTGTGAATTCAGAAAGCATTTCTATAGCTTGCTGTAATGTCAGTAAATCTTCTTCATTATACGATCTGCTATTCAGGACGCGCTCTGCCAGTGCTTTGAAATAATTATTCTTTATTGCATCAAACTCACGATTAAATTTTTCACGAATAGCTCCAATCTGCATTGTTAGCGTATGTACCAGTTGTTTTACTTCTTTTGGGTTAAACGGTATAACAGGCATGATGGTAATATCAGGATCATCAGGCAGTTTACGAAGAATTTCCATAAACCACCTGACAAAGTTTTCATTTTTTTGAAAAAATAATGCAACAAACTCCTCTCCAAGCGGTGCTATCTTAGAATAATAAAAATCTTCAATGACTCTTTGCATGAAAGGTGTTTCATCTTCAACAAGTTTGCTTCCATACAATGAACGGCTTTCAAAAGCAAATTCACTTAATGTGCGGCTGCAAAAACTGTGAATGGTATAAATATGTGCTTTATCAATATCAGCAAGCGCTATTTTTAAAATATCACGTATCTCTTTTTGTGTTCGATAGTTACTGCTATTGTTGGTAGATAAAGATTGCAGATATTCATATAACTCACTGTATTTTTGCTTTACTGCATCTTCACATCTTCCTTCAAGCATATCGTATGCAATTTTTATCAATGAACGTATCCGTGATCGAAGCTCATCAGTTGCTGCATTGGTAAATGTTACAACAAGAATATTATCAATACTGAGTCCTTTTTCAATGATAAGCCGTAAATACAGATGGCTTATGGTATAGGTTTTTCCTGTACCAGCACTTGCCTCAATGCAGTTGATGCCATCTAAAGAATATTCCCAAAAATTGTTAACACTGCAAGGATTGTTCATTGTGATCTTTCACATTCCTGTATCATAGTAAATATTTCTTCAGCTAATTCAGTAAATTCATAAAATACTTCTTTATTTCTAAAAATATCAACTTTGTAAAATGCTCGTCTGATATATGGCTCTGAATAATCAGGGATATTATATTCATTTTCCTCATAGAATTTTCCTTCAATTTTATATTGAATAAATCTTCCCTTATCCTTATTCATTAACTTATAATATTCACCTGAGGTTTCTGGGAAAAACGGCAAAATGCGTTTATTTCCTTCAATAAATATATCAATACACTTTTCTAAATAGGTTTTTGCTTGATCACAAGAAATGTTTCCATAAACTATTGGTCCTACTTTATTTTTGACTATAAGATATGACGTAACTCCAAGTTCCATAGTGGCACATACAAATATATGCCATAAAAATGCCTGCAGCCTATCTCTTACTTTTTCATTGGCATACCTGTAAAAAACCTGGTTTCCACCATATAACACTGGCTTGCCTGTTATTGTTATTCCTCTTTCTGATGTATATGCCAATTCATAACTTTGTCTTTCACCTATACAATATTGCTTAACCTTATTTGCAAAATATGCCACCTCTGCATCTTTCTTTTTAACAATGATATCGCCTAACATGCCATCAGGGATAATTCCTTCTTTCTTTTTAATATACATAAATTGATGTATATCATTACCATCTATTTTCCAGGTTACTATCTCACTATCTAATAAATAGTTATCCAGATTATCCGAAATGCTTAACAGTTCATCGCCTGTAAGCTCTATTACCTCATCACGCAAATAGATACCAAGAACTTTTGTAATAAAATGTCTAGCTGGGTTTTTAAAAAACTGAATAAGTTCATCAATAGTAATATCAGTAATCTTTATTGGCAAATCTATCTGTGAAATTAGTGGTTGATAATCCTCTTTTTCCCCATATAATGCCCTGCTTTCTTCAAACCACAGTCTTGAATAGGAAAAATATTTCCTGTGTTCCTGAAAGTATGCCGGATGAAAGTGATGTAAATGGTGCCTGGTAATAAGGACATCACGGATTGATGTAGATTGATCCTTTACATAAAATCCACGTTCAATATACTCAAGCAATTCACTGACAACAACAGATGGCTCTTTAAGGCTTAAGTCCTTTGGGTTTTGTCCCTGATAGCTTATAAAAAGATATTCCTGTGCTGAAATTATGCTTTCCAGAAATAAATAACGGTCATCATTGCGTTTTGAACGAATGCAGCGTGGCAATGCATCTTTGTATGTTTCATTGCGTAATATATCAAAGCTTATGTGTTCATCAAGTCGTGGGAACTCTCCATCATTCATACCAAGCAGGCACACAACCTTAAAAGGGATACTTCGCATGGGCAGAAGCTGGCAAAAGGTAATGCCTTTACTTAAAAAATTACTGCTGACTCTTTGCTCAGAAAGAAAATCATCAATCCAGCTTTTTATAACCAAAAACTCTATATCTTCATTAAGATTAATGTCAGTAACTATCGCCCGTAATAATGACAACAATTGTTGAATATTTTCATAATCCTGCAAATGGCTCTCCACATCAAGCATGGTGTTTATGAGGTTGTCACAAAAGTTTATCCAATCTTCCCGTTTTTTTGGTTGTTGCGCTTCATCAAAAAAACCAAATAGCGCTTCAAGAAAATTTAAAAAACATCCCAGCACAACAGCCGATGAACCTTCAACACAATCAAAGGGGATAACATCATCAACAATGCCTGCCGCATGTGGCACAGCATACCCCATCAGTAAGCGCTCAATAGCATACTGCCAGGTAAACGCATTACTTTCAGTGTGTGTATATTGTTTGCGGTGAGAAGCATCCTTCCCCCATCGTACATTGAGTTCTTCCACCCACTGATGAAAAGCCATAACAAAATGCTTTTCTATTCCAAATCTTTGAGTTATTTCTTCATAGTCAAGAAGCTCACAAACCTTATCAGCTTCAAGCCTGCCTGCCAAAACTTCAAGCACATCAGAAAATGCTGAAATAAAACGGCTTGTATTTTTATATGATTGGTCAGCAATAGCATACGGCAATACAGGCAATCCTTCCCTGTGTAATACCTGTTCATCAAATACAGCTTTGATGAATGGTGCATACACATCTATATCAGGTGCCATGACAACAATGTCATTAGGAACAATTGCAGTAGTGTTTAATATATTGATGATATAATCACGCAGAACTTCAATCTCACGCAGTGGAGAATGACATGAATGAATTGTTATTGAATTATCATCAGGGGATATTGCCATCTTTTCATGATTACCATTTCCACGTTCAATGCAGTGTAATATATCATTTTGAATGTGGGCTAGTAACGTTGAACTATTACGAATTGTATATTGTCCTTCATCAGTGATAGTATCATACGCATTATAATCAAGAAGCAGACCAATATATTCCTGCCCCACTTTACCCAGCGATGCCAACAGTGGATTCCCAGGTTCAAAGTGCAAATCGTTTATATTAATATTTTTAGCCTTAATCTTTTGTTGTATACGCAATAGTGCTTTTTCACTGCGTATATCAAACCAGTACTCCTTTGATGGATTAAGCTGAAAAATATTAATAGGAACAATGCTGCTTACAGCATTGAATAGTGTAATGTAATACTCTGGCAATACGGTAATGCCAAATAAAAATACCCCATCAGCTAATTTTTCCTTCAACACCTGTGTATTCTTTGGATCATTTAACGCTTTAATAATATGTTCATGAAGTTGCGCTTTATGGCAAATTTTTGAATCAGCGGAAATGTTGTTTTTGATATATCGCCACAGCAACACCTGCCAGGCATTTGATGGTTCCTTTTCCCACTGAAGAATATCCCCGTAAAAATACACACTATATTCATCATACATATAGGCAAGCCTGTGGGCAAGCTGATATAATCGCACCTGACTTATTGTACCATCAACTACAAGATACTGCTTAACTGGTTCAAATGGCTTTTCATCTAAACACTGTGGCAATAATGAAACAATAAGCCACACCAGAGCTTTATTGGTATACAGTGGCGATAGTTCATAGTCAGGAATCACTGCCTTAAAAATTTCCTGGGCAAAGTTTTCCGGGAAAGGGAATCTGCAGTTTAAAAACACACCAAACTGCTGAGCCAACTTTAGCGAAATCCACCGTTGCATCCCCAAACTTTGAACAATAACAGTACTTGGGGACAGAATATTATTCTTTTTTTGATAAAGTTTTTTACCTAATTGCTTGGCTAAATATTCAAGGTTGTTACTGGTATAAAGATTAACCACTTTTCTCAACTCGCCTCCGATCCAAATAACAATAACGCTGCATCGGGATAGTGCATTTGTATTATTTTCTTTAACTCAAGTATTGCTTGCATTTCATCTTCTGGAAAAATGATTTCTTGAAACATTTCTATGTTTTAAATATAAAGCTCTAATTGCTTTCTTTAAAAGTATCAATAGTTTGTATAATTACTTTAACAAACTCTTCTGCCATCAATAACCACTCATGCACCAATTCTTTTTTAAATTCAACAAAATCTTCATAATCACCACGCTGTCTAAATTCAAACATTTTATTGTAAAATTCTCCATATTTAACAGGAACAATACCTGTTTTTATAAACTCTTTATTAAACAATCCCTTTACACCACTATGTTTTGATGAGGATAAATCTTTAACCAATAATAATGAAATAACTGCATAAAATAATGAATAATATATTCTATTAACTGTAGCAAACAACCTGTTATTGTTAAAAAGAAGTTTTGCTTCTTCAAGCGTTTCCAATGCGCGTGTTTTTCTATAATCAATTAACTCACGTTTCATTGTGTAATAACACCATCTTTTTGAATACTATCATACAATGGAATATATTTAGCTTTATCAGAATACCACAACATTTTAGCTTCTACTATTATGCCAAATACCACATCATATTTTAATTCAATTTGATAGGCAACATTGAAAATATTTTCCCTTACATAATCATCAACACTCCCATCAAGCAACATAAGAATATCGATATCGGAATCATTACTACTATCGCCACGTGCTTTTGATCCAAATAATATTAACTCTGCATCGGGATAGTGCATTTGTATTATTTTCTTTAACTCAAGTATTGCCTGCCTTTCATTTTCCTTTAATGCTATTTCATCCAGTGTTTTCATGTTTTTTAAATCGTAATAACAAGATAAAGCATCAATATCATATTATGAAGCCATTATTCAAGAAATTTTTATTTTACGATTTTATAATTCTATGAATTTTTGTACCCTCAATATTGTAGGGTTTTTCCATACTCTTTCACAGTATGTATGACCTTATAATAATCAATATTCCTTCTAATAATTTTAATATTATATCACCAGTGACATATAATGTCCCTCAATGAAAAAAAATATAGCTTATTTTAGAATCTTGGGAAAAGGAAAAATTAATAGATTAAAGCATAGGCCATCTCATGAACATTCAGTAAACCCACACCAACCCATTGAACAAATACAAAATATAGTGATGCTATATTAGCTTTTTTCTTTAACTTTGTCCACAACCCGGCGGACATCAGATAAACATCACCTTTTTTCAGGGTGGTTTACTGCACAATTGCACTGATTAAGGCGTTTTGCAGCAACTATCCTTTCATATATAGTGGAAGAGCCATTGGCCTTTAAATCATTTATAATATCTTCTTCTGTATATTTGAAACAATAACAAATATATTCTTTCATAATGTCACCTCACTTATATGATAATAATGTAAATAGATTATTTGAAACTGACTTATCTAACGTTATAGTTATACGACAACCCGCACGCTTTGATATGAATCAAACCAGTAAATCAGGCAGTTCAATATTTGTTGTTTTAGATATAATATTTCAAGAACCACAACATTTGATCTCTTTTACTTGTTTCTTGCAAGCAAACCATACGTGTCTTCAATGGATTTGCTAACAGGAATGATTTTTATTTCACCCTTTTCTAACCTGAAATACAATGTATCTCCAGTTTTAAGATTGAGATTATCTCTTACAACTTTAGGAATTGTAATTTGTCCTTTACCTGTCAAAGTTGAATAAGGCATAAAATCCCCACACAATGATTTTTCCTTACTTAAGGCAAGGAAAATTTTAGCACTTTCAATTATATTTTCACTAAGTCTTTAAATTTTCTCAATTTATTCACATACTGCTTTTTGTTAAAAGTAAATAGAATTGTGCATACTGCAACTATTTCAGAAAAAATTATTAAGTCAATTTAATACACACATTTTATTATTTATTTCTTTTACTAATATGGCAACACATAGAAAAGTATTCCAAAGAAATGAGTGACCGTACCAGCAAGAACAAAAAGATGCCACACAGGATGATTAAACGGCATTTTATTTTCCAGTAAAAAAACTATTGCACCCAATGAATAGCATAATCCCCCAATAACAAGCCACACTATTCCCATCAAAGGGATAGATGTAATCATCTTTTTAAATGCAATAACAATAATCCATCCCATTGCTAAGTATACCACGGTAGAAAGTTTATCCCCACCAGTACCTAAAAAAGATTTTATAATAATTCCTGAAATTGCAAGCCCCCATACCAGACCAAACAGCGTCCACCCCCAGGGACCGCGCATATTAACCAGCACAAATGGCGTATAGGTACCTGCTATCAACATGAAAATTGATGAATGGTCAACTATCTGAAATATTTTCTTTAACGTTACATTTTTTATTGAATGGTAGATAGTCGAAGCGCTATAAAGAATAATTATTGAAGCTCCATAAATTGAAAATGACACGATCTTCCAGGGATCACCTTTCATTGAAGCAAAAACCACAAGGATTGCAATGCCCGCAATACCTAAAGCAATACCAATACTGTGGGTTATAACATTTGCAATTTCTTCACGTTTAGTCTGATTACTGACAGGATTACGCTTCATACAATAATGCTATTTATCTCTTCTTTAAACAATTCAGTATCCTTGCTACACGAATATCAACCTCAATTCCTTCTAATGGGTCTTCTGGTGGCAGCACTCCTAAATGCATGCCCAGCTCCCACATACCATCAAGCAACTTAAGAGAGTCATGGTAGCTTAAGGGGTGCTTTATTATACATTCCTTTTCAAATTCCTCTAACAGTTTTGCATTCTTAATCATATCTTCTTTTCATAAATTCGATACGTCTTGTAAATTTGTCCTTTAAGAGGTTTTAAGGCACCTATCATTTTGTAATTAGTTTCCACTATCAGAGAACAGTCCGATTCGGTATAACCCAGCCGTATGCCATTTTCAATGGTATACAGATAGAATACATCATCAATTTTCTGCCCCCTATATTCAGGCAACACACCCATGATGATAGTACGAATCTTTTTAACTTTTTTGATTGAACGCAACGCTTTAATCAAACGCCATGGATAAAGGTGACCGTTTAAAATCTTGAGTGCTGGATTCATATCAGGTAGCGATACAATAAACCCAACTGTTTTGCCATCCTTTTCTGCAAACACAATAAGTTCTGGCACAGCAACAAGCTTCAACTCATCAACAAGCATATCAAACTGCTTCTGCGTTAAATCCAGATGCCCCCAGTTGCCATCCCAAGCTCTATTAAATATTTCATGAATCTCTTTGGCACGCTTTTTTAATTCTTTAGGGCTATAGTATATATATTTTACATCCTGCGTCTTCATGATGTTTTCACGAACATCTTTTAAATATGGCTTAAAATCATCAATCTTTCTTACCAGAAAGCAATGCCAGTCAATACATTTGGTATAGCCACACGCTTCTGCATGATTTTTGTAATACGGAGCAAAATGGAAAAGCCCAACTACAGGCATGATATCCTCACCCAGCACTTCAAAGCCAACCGAGTCATAAATGGAAAAACTCTGCGGACCTTCAACTCGTGTTTTTCCTTTTTTCTTTAACCACCCTTCAGCAGCAGCAAACAAAGACTTTGCAACATCCAGGTCATCAATGGCTTCATAAAATCCAAAAAAACCTGTTTCTTTATTGTATTTTTCTTCATACATCCTGTTGGTGTGAGCAGTGATTCTGCCAACAGGCACACCATCCTTATACGCTAAAAAATATGCAACTTCACCAATTTCGTAAAAATAACCAGTCTTTGGATTAAAGAGCTTTTTTTGATCAGCAATGATGGGTGGCACCCACGCCGGGTCATTTTCATAGATCTTTGTAGTCCACGGAAGCATGATAAACTGCTTCATCATCTTTTTGTTTGTAATGTCAATTTCTTTTACCTCTATTGATGCCATAAATGTACCCCCACAAAAGTTTAAAATTCTAAAGAGTATATATAAACTAATTGATGAAACCGTAACCCGGTAGCATCAATTAAAAAAACATTGAATGGGCGATAGTTACCGCTATCCATACCTGATACTATATACAAACATGTTAAAACAAACTACCCTGAACCTCATCATCACGTTTCTCAGCACCAGCAACGTTAATACTGATATCTAAGGTTACCCCTGATTTTCCAAAAATAGCTTCAAACGTGATTTCACCATGTAAATATGCAATAACCTTTTTGATGTCTTCCCACATAAGCCGTTTGAGTGGACTGGTATCACCACCATTTCGCAAAATATACGAAGGATGGAACGTGGGCATGACAGGAATGTTGTTATACAGGTGCCACACACCATGCACTTTTGTAATGCCTTCCTTTGGATTTACCAAAAATTTTGTAGAGGGGTTTCCTAATGTAACAATTACTCTGGGATTTATAATTTCAATTTGCTTTTTTAAAAACGGCCCACAGGCTGCAACTTCTTCATCATCGGGTGGACGGTCACGCTTTAACTCTAAGTTCACCGTTGGCCTGCATTTAACTACATTAGCAATATACACATCGCTGCGCTTAAGCTTCATCCCTTTTTCAATGACAGCTGTCAAAAGCTGTCCCGCTTTCCCCACAAATGGTCTGCCCTGGGCGTCTTCATCCTTGCCTGGACCTTCGCCAATAAACATAACACTGGCTTCAGGATTACCTTCACCAAAAACAATGGTACTGCGCGTTGCGTGAAGTTTACAGCGTGTGCAATTTCCAATAGTATTATTGCGTAAATCCTCTAACAACTGTGCCTTGTTTTGTGCCATCATATCCACCGCAATACCTTGCGTTTAATATCCTTCTCAACTCTTAGACAGGCTACATAACCTTCATTTAAAAGAAAATCAACTTTTGTAAAATCCAGTGTCCCTATATGGACAAGATCAGGTTCAATGAGTACATCAGGCTTATTATATGTAATCATGAGTGTTGTGTTCATGTATTCCATGATGTCAATTGTCCCGGCTACTATCTCAAAAATATTGGGCATAGTATCTTCATGTATCTTCTTATCATTTTCAATCTTTATGCCAAGCCACTTTTTAACCTGCGTCAGCCAACCCTTTGTCTGAGTAACTACTGTTGTTGTATCAAGTGATTCTGTATCAACGTGCTCAATAATATCATTTGATGAATTTTCATTGGTAGACTCTTGGTGCGGTTTTGAAATTGCAGGAGCTATCGCCCGCTTAATCTTAATTGTTGGATGCAGGTTAACAGCTATGGTAATACCAGCACCCATCTTTTTAACCACATCAACAGGCAATGGATTACTTACTCCGCCATCTATAAGCACTGTATCCATATATTTAACCGGAACAAAAATTCCTGGTATTGAAATACTTGCCCTAATGGCATCAAGGACATTCCCTTTTGTAAAAACCACAGGCTTTCCGCTATAAAAGTCGGTTGCAACAATGGCAACAGGCAGTTTTAAATCTTCAATATCAACACTTTTAGGAATAAATTTTGCAAGCAACTCCATTGCACGCCGGCCCTGCACCAGTCCTGTTTTTGGAAACACTGGATCAAAATATGCAAAGAGATCATTGCTTTTTATTGATTTTAAAAACGAAGTGAATTCGGGCAATGCACCATATGCATACAGCGAACCAATCACAGCACCAATGCTTGATCCTGCAATCATTGAAACATGTATTTCTTTTTTGGCACAATAATCAAGCACAGCAATATGTGACACACCTTTAGCACCACCGCTACCAAGTGCAAGACCTACTTTTGTGTTTTTAAATATTTTAAATGGATTAAACATAATTTTTTGATAATACAAAAGATTAACTGATGAAAAAGTAAATTTTTTATTTTGTCAAGAGGATTTTAGTAATTTATAAATCTGGATGTAATTCAATCATGACAATACCAATATATTTAATCAAATATAATAGTGCCGCCACTTCAGATTCTGGTGCAGGATAAACATTTAACTCTGTAACACTGTTAGATATAGAGTGCACTGTAATATGCGATTATTATAATATTATTTATATCAGGAAAGCGGGGTGGAATTCAGCAGGTGGTTATAATATTTAATAATATATAAAATTTGTTATAAAGTATAACATACCATGTGGGATGTCAATATCTTTGCATTAACTATTGATTTATTTACATTCACAACACGTATATCTATTGACATTAACATAGAATTACTTTACATTTAATGCCAATATATTTGCGGGGGAAAAAATCATGGCACTAAGAAGAGTAATTTCACTTAGCGCATCAGAAGACCGTCTTGAAAAACTTATTCAGGAACGTTTGCAGCCAGGTATTAATAAAGAAGAAATTGATAGGCGAATCTGGGATCTTTTTGGAGAGGTGTGGTGTGTGATGTTTACTGATCTGGCAGGCTTTTCAAGAAGAGTTGCTACATTTGGTATAATTCACTTTTTACAGATTATATACGAATCACAGCGCTTACTTGTTCCTATAATCGAAGATTATGATGGTATACTATTAAAAACTGAAGGCGACAGTATGCTGGTAATATTCAGAAATGTTGCAAAAGGTCTGGAATGTTGCAAAAAAATGCATCAGGTATTGAAGGATTATAACAAAACTAAACCTGAAGAAGATCATATTGTATTATGTATTGGTCTGGGATATGGGAAAATGTTGCGTATTGGTGACGAAGATGTTTATGGAGCCGAAGTGAACGCAGCAAGTAAATTAGGTGAAGATACAGCAGGACCATGGGAAGTTCTTGTGACAAACTCAGTAAAAGAAAATGCTAAAGGAATCTCTAATATAACATTTGAACATATTGATTTTATCCCACCGGGTGCTGATGCAGCATATAGGGTTATTTTTCAATGATTTGAATGACTTTTTTAAAATTTTAATTTACAATTTCAAAGTGTCAATTTAATAATCACTTTTTATATTGTTCATTTTTTTTAGGAGGAATGTTTTATGATCAGTGATCGCGTTAAGAAAGGAATTGAGAAAGCTCCTCATCGCTCATTGTTTAAAGCGTTAGGGTTAAATGATGACGAATTAGCAAAACCATTAATTGGCGTTGTTAACTCATTTAATGAGATAATTCCGGGACATATACATTTACGCAATATTGTAGATGCAGTTAAAAAAGGTGTCATTGCTGCTGGTGGCACGCCCATTGAATTCCCTACAATTGGAGTGTGTGATGGCATTGCCATGAACCACATTGGCATGAAATATTCATTAGGTTCACGTGAACTTATTGCCGACTCAATTGAAATTATGTCAAAAGGGCATGCGTTTGATGGTCTTGTTATGGTAACCAATTGTGATAAAATTGTCCCCGGTATGATTATTGCAGCTGTGAAATTAGATATACCAGCAATTATTGTGTCTGGTGGCCCAATGCTTCCTGGAATGTATAAAGGCAAGCCTATTGCAGTTGACAATGTATTTGAAGCAGTTGGCAAAGCTGCAAAAGGAACTATCTCAAAAGAAGAATTGTATGAAATAGAATGTGCAGCATGCCCGGGCGCAGGCTCCTGTGCAGGACTTTTCACTGCTAATTCCATGAATTGTCTCACTGAAGCCTTGGGACTTGCTCTTCCCTATAATGGCACAATACCTGCAGTTTTTGCCGAACGTATTCGCCTTGCCAAAGAAAGTGGAAAGAAGATAATTGAACTTGTTAAAAAGCAAATAACTCCCCGCAAGATAGTAACTAAAAAAGCAATTGAAAACGCACTTGCTGTTGATATGGCAATAGGGGGCTCTTCAAATACCGCTCTGCATATTCCGGCAATAGCTCATTATGCAGGAATCCCTATCAGACTAAAAGACATTCAGCCCATTTCTGAGCGTACACCTCATTTATGCAGCATTGCACCATCAGGACCGCACCACATGATTGACCTGCATTATGCTGGTGGTATCCCGGCATTAATGAATGAACTGCTTAAACACGGACTTATTCATGGCACCTGCATGACAGTTACTGGCAAATCAATAGCACAAAATGTAAAAGATAAATCAATACTGGATACTTCAGTTATACGATTAGTTACTAAACCTGTTCATAAAGATGGCGGACTTGCAGTACTTACCGGGAATCTGGCACCTGATGGCTGTATAGTAAAACAGGCTGCTGTTGACCCATCTATGTTGAAACATAGTGGGCCTGCAAAAGTCTTTGATTCAGAAGAAGAAGCAGTTAAAGCCATCATGGGTAACCAGATTCAGAAAGGTGATGTCATAGTTATCCGTTACGAAGGACCGCGGGGAGGGCCTGGAATGCGTGAAATGCTAACACCAACATCAGTTATTGCTGGTATGGGAATGGATAAAGAGGTTGCACTGATAACTGATGGCAGATTTTCTGGAGCAACACGTGGATCATCTATTGGTCATATTTCACCTGAAGCTGCTGCTGGTGGTCCACTTGCCATTGTTAAAGATGGTGATATTATTGAAATTGATATCCCTGCTAAAAAACTTACGTTAAAAGTAGATGATAACGAAATTAAAGCACGGCTTGCCAAATGGAAAGCACCAAAACCAAAGATTACTACTGGATATATGTACCGCTACAGCCTCATGGTATCATCCGCCGACCGCGGCGCTGTATTCGAAAGTTAATCTGCATATAACCCTACAGTGGGGTGTATCGCTTGTACACCCCACCATATACACAACATTCCTCACGTATAAAAAATTTCTTTACATTGTATTTATTAATTATAATTTATATCTAATACTTTAAAATAACTTATATTATGATGACATACTTTAAAGAGCTTCTTTATTTTTCTATTTTAACCTTATTGTGTATTGCATTGCTTTCTTGCAATACCAATGTTTCTATAAAGCCTGGCGTAAATCAGGGAATTATCGACCTTAGAAATATTGAAGATACTATCGCAAATCCTGTCAGGCTTGATGGAACATGGAAATTTTACTGGAACTATCTTATTGAAAGCAAAGAACAGTTAAAATTACAAAACCCGCCTATTGATTATATTACAGTCCCTGCACCATGGAATAAGCAAAAAAATTTCAAATCCTACCCTGCCCATGGGTATGGGACCTATCATATTACGCTGTTGCATTCAAAAAACACTATCGGCTCTATTATGTATATCAAAATGCCCTTTACACACACCTCACATGCAATATTTATTAATGGAATTCCAATAGCACGAAGTGGATTTGTTAACAGCAACAAGGAAACCATGATACCTAACCAGTTACCTTCAATAATACAATTTCTGGTAACATCCCCTACTACAGAAATATTCATACAGGTTGCAAATTTTCAGCAACGTAATGGAGGCATCTTACATCCTGTCTATTATGGGACACCTAAAATTATCGAGAGCTTTCATAATAATTCCATATATATTCAGCTTTTTGTATTTGCTTCATTGTCTGTAATAGGTATCTATCATTTAGGGTTATATTTGATTAACAGGTCAAAGCAAAATATTTTCATAGGGCTTTTTTCATTGATTGTGGCTTTACGCATTCTTGTTATCAACGAAATGCTTCTAATAAGCTTTTTCAACCCACCATGGAGCATCAATTTCAGGCTATCATACCTGACTGTAACCATAACACCAATACTTTTTTGCCATTTCGTAAATAGCGTCTATCCAGATAAAATTAAAAAGTATACCATACTTACAACAGACCTTTACTTTGGATTTTTCACTTTATTTGTTTGTATTGCTCCTCTGCATATCTTATCTTCTTCCCTGGTATTCATACAACTGGCACTTGTATATATTTCCATCCGTCTTCTCATTATTCTTATTAAAGAAACTAGCAAAAACTTAAAAACAAAGCGAATTTTTTATGCTGGCCTTATTCTAGGTTTTGCTTGTCTTATAAATGATATATTGTTTTCGCATCAAATAATAAAGACAATAAACTCCAGCCATTTTGGTATTCTTATATTTGTTGTAACTCAATCAATGATAGCTTTTGAAGAATATATCATTCAACAACAAAGGCTGGTTACATTATCACATGAGATGAATATTGCCAAAAAAATACAAAGAAATATTTTGCCATCTGAACCACCTCGTCTTTCTGGCATCTCAGTTGACATTGTATATTTACCGGTTACCACCATTGGCGGTGATTTTTATCATTTTTTTGAGATAGACAATAAACACACAGGAATATTTATTGCAGATGTTACTGGACATGGAATTCCAGCATCCATGATAGCATCAACTGTTAACATTGCTTTTACATTACAGTATAATCATGCTGCACATCCTGATATTGTATTACGTAATATCAATGATCTTTTGATTGGCAAAACTGGTAATCAGCCTATTACGGCATTATACTGTTATCTTGATATAGACCATATGATAGTACGTTTATCCCGCGCAGGGCATCCCTATCCATTATATTTTAATTCTAAAATGGGTACTGTTGAAGAGATTAAAATACAGGGAAACGTCATGGGTATATGGCCATCATCTGATTTTCATACAGCACAATTTACTATATACAATGGTGATAAAATAATTCTTTATACTGATGGATTAATAGAAATACGAAATAAACACAATCACCAATACAATCTGGATAAGCTTAAAAAATCCATCATCGACAATAAACATCTGAAAGCCAGTGAATTTACAAACACGATTATTAATGAAGTATTACAATGGGCTGGTAGCAAAGAAAACATTACAGATGATATAACCATAATTACAATAGATGTAGGATAAAATCTATTTCCAGTTTTTTAAATACTGGTCAAATCCTTTAGAATTTGATTTGTTTTGTTCCAGAAAAACTCTGGTTTGCTGAACAATTGTATTTTCTCTTTCATAGCTTAGTTCACCCACCATTACTCTTGTTCGTAAAAACACAAAGTATGTGTCAAGAACATCTGAGATACAGTATTCATGAATTTCTTCAATCTTTCCTGCTTTGTAAAGATCATACACATCATCACCACTCATTTCAACCTTGCCAGGTTTACCTATTACCTTAGCAAGTAAGTTTAACCCACCCTGCATCTTTATTGCACTGTAATTGGATAGCCAGTCGTGCAGATCAATATGCTTGGTGCCAAACCTGAAACGGGATGCAAATTTATCTTTGAAATGTCGTTTGGCAGTTACCCCAAATCTAAAAGCCATCAGTTCCATTAAGGGGAAATCAAATCCCCGACCATTGAACGTAACAAAAGAGGCATCGTTATATTCGCCTTCAATAACATCCCAGAACTGCCTTACAATTTGTTCGGTCCTGAAATGAGGCTCATCCAGAGTCCGCATCTTTACTGGGAAAAACTTTTCATCAACTTCAAGCATGGTTACTATTACAGGCAACTGGAATGTAACGGGAATGAACCACGTGGATCCATCAGATACATTTAATATTTCTTCCTGAAATTTAATAACAGCATCATGTTCGCTAATAGATAAATGAGGATACTTTACCTGTTTTATCAAGTTTGCATCAGGCACCGACTCAATATCAAAAACAACATATTTAACTTTGGATTCCACGTTTACAACCCTATTAATAAAATAAAAATGCATGTGGAGATTACCCCACATGCTTTATACATAAAATCTAATCTTAATAATTTATTTTCCTTTAAACTTATCTTCCATTTTTTTGATCAGGTCCTTAATGAATGGATCCTGCTCACTTTCACGTGCTTTCTGAATAGCATCATATGAACTTTTTGAACCTATACGTGCTATCCCTAATAATACTGAATAACGGACATCAGCACTGGGATCATTCAGCAGTGCATTATTAAGGCTTTCTGCACTTTCTTCATCAGCAATTTCGCCCAGTGCTATGGCTGCATATAAACGCACTTTTACTCTGTTGTCACTGCGCAGAAGTTCGTGTAATTTTGGAAGTGCTGACTTCTCCTTATTATCTGCAATCCACTCCTCTGCAGCCACAACAGTTACTTCATCACTGCTTGAAAGATCAGCTATATATTCCTTAGCACTTTTCTTTTCCTTATCCTGGGCCATTCCTCCATCAGAAATTATAACAAACGAAAAGATAATACATAATGTTAGTAACATTATTTTTTTCATTGTGCACCTCTCATTTTTTGACGATAGTATTGACGATAGTATATTTTATGTATAGTATCCTTTTTTTGAAAAGAATGTCAATGATTTTCTTATGTAAATATATAATTTTTGCGATAGTTACTATTGACAGGAACTATCGCCAGGTACTTTTTTTAAAGTAATGAGCTTCTATGAATACGATATTATTAGTTGACCATACAGACTATAAACACGAAATACATAAATATCTTTCACAAAATTATACCGTTTTGATGGCGGATTCAGCATATGACGCAATTACAACATTAAATATGCAGGATGTTGATCTGGTAATTTCACAGGTTGAGCTGCCTGGCGATAATGCTTTTGATCTTTATAATTATTTACAAAAGCACTACACCTATATACCAGCAATTATGATTACTGAAAAAAATATGGATACCTTTTTTGATAAAATCTTTATTCAGGGTATTGGTAATGTATTGAAGATACCAGTTAATCAAAATGAATTTACCAATCTTGTTACTAAACTTATCACACGAAAAAATATTTTTGGCCTGGAAAATTATGTGGCCAACATAATTAATACAAATGCCATACGCATTAATGCTTCTCTTCAAATCCAGCCAGCAGTAGAAAAAATACTGGCTACCATAGAATCATGGGGATTTACTATTAAAAATAAAAGCGTTTTAAATTTAATACTTAATGAAATGATTATCAATGCAGTGTACCATTCACATGGGTATACCCGTGAAAAGGAAATGCGAATTCCTATCCAGCTTAAAGAAGGTCAATTTGTTGATATCACCTTCTGTCATAATGCCAGGACCTATGCTATTGCAATAACTGATTATCAGGGAACTCTTACTAAAGAAAAAATATTACACAGTATTCATAAAGCCATTGAACAGGAGCAACTGATTCTTAAAGCAGCTGAAACCGGTGAAGATATCAGCGATAAAATTTCAGAAACTGGACGCGGCATTGACCTTATGCGTAAATTAGCTTCTGAATTTTATTTTATCATTCAACAAAACAAACGAACAGAAATCATCCTGCTTTTTGAATCAGACCCCAATGCAAAGAAATCAAGCTCATTAAAAATTATTGAGGACTACCAGTAATCACTGGGATTCAGCACTTCGGCGCAAAAAAGCTGGGATATCCAGATCCTCATGTGAATAGTCTTTTACCCGCCGTTTTTCATAATCCAGTGAAAAAGACTTCATCTGAACTGGAACTTTTTTCTCCATTCTTTCCTTATTATTTCTGCCTTCAATAACTGTTAATGGAGTGCCAGTGGCTCTATCCAATTCATTGGGACGATTCAGCATATTAAGTTTGCGGTCAAACCCTGTTGCAATCACTGTTACCCTTATTTTGTCATCAAGTGCTGGGTCGATAGTTGCCCCAAAAATGATATTTGCATCCGGGTCAACCTGCTTATTAATAATTTCTGTTACTTCATTAACTTCATGTAATGATAAATCATTGCCACCAGCAATGTTGAGCAGCACTGCCTTTGCCCCATCAATTCCTGACTCTTCTAGTAGTGGGCTGTTTATTGCCATCTGTGTTGCTTCTATTGCTCTGTTTTCACCAACACCAATACCCACACCCATTATTGCATCACCGGTTTCCTTCATCACGGTTCTGACATCAGCAAAATCAACATTGACAAGACCAGTAACCATGATGATATCAGCAATTCCCTGCACACCCTGCCGCAAAATATCATCTGCCAGTTTAAATGCCTGATCTATAGGTGTATTACGATCAATAATCTTTAACAGAAGGTCATTGGGTATCACAATTATTGTATCAACTTTTTCTTTAAGATTTTTGATCCCTTCCTCTGCATGCTGCATTCTTCTTCGACCTTCAACACGGAATGGCTTTGTGACAACACCTACAACCAGCGCACCACATTCTTTTGCCACTTCGGCAACAATTGGCGCAGCACCTGTTCCGGTACCACCACCCATTCCCGCAGTGATGAATACCATATCAGCCCCTTTCAAGGCCTTTTCCAGTTTGTCTCTGTCTTCAAGTGCAGCTTCCCTACCAATTGATGGATCAGCACCTGCTCCCAATCCTCTGGTCAGCTTACCACCTATCTGGATTCTGTTTTGAGCCAGCGATGCCTTCAATTGCTGGGCATCCGTGTTCACAACAATATAGTCCACTCCTTCAAGGCCTGTTGCAATCATTCTGTTTACTGCATTGTTGCCTGCACCTCCAACGCCAACAACCTTGATAACAGTATTCATTTGTGGTTCTTCTTCAAATCTAAACATTATTTCCTCCTTTTTAATTATGTCGCATTATTTTTTAAAAAAAATTAATAAAAAATTCAACTACAACACCTGTATTATAAATAATCATTAAAAATATGCTTGAGTTTATCCTTAAAACTTGTAAAAGCACTTTTAGTTTTGCGTGTTTGCCTCACCTGGCTCATCTTAGCACCATATTTCAATAATCCAACACCATTGGCATACACGGGAGTTGACACAACATCCTTCAATCCGGCAATATTCTCTGGGACGCCAACACGTACCGGCATTCCAAATACTCTTTCGGCTGCCTCCACGGTACCTTCTATCATGCTGCCACCACCAGTCAACACCACCCCAGCTGCCAGTATTTCTTTTTTACCACTCTTTACCAGTTCATTATCAATCATTTCCATTATCTCAATCATCCGCGGTTCAATTATCTGTGCCAGCTCATGCCTGAATAATCTCCGCGGTGCCCTTCCACCAACCGATGGCACCTCAATCGTCTCAGAAGCATCAACCAGATCTACCACTGCGCATCCATATTTCTTCTTGATAACTTCTGCTGAATCAATTGGCGTCCTTAATCCTATGGATATATCATTGGTAACATGTATGCCGCCTATCCCCAATACTGCCGAATATGCCACACCACCTTCTATAAAAATGATGATATCTGTTGTTCCACCACCTATATCCACAAGCGCAACACCTAAATCCTTTTCATCACGGCTCAACGTTGCTTCAGCAGAAGCCAGAGGCGAAAATACTATGTCATTACAGGTAAAGCCAGCTTTATTAATAGATTTCACCATATTCTGAATGCTTGTAGTAGAGCCAGTAATAATATGCACTTCAGCTTCAAGCCTTACACCAGTCATTCCTATAGGATCCTTTATACCTGTCTGATCATCAACAGCAAATTCTTTGGAGAGAACATGGATTATCTCTCTATCCATGGGGATAACGATAGCCTGTGCAGCTTCAATAACCCGTTTCATTTCAAGTGGCGTGATTGTACGGCTTCGGTTTGCAACAGCAACCACACCTCTTGAGTTTTCACCTTTTATATGCTGCCCGGTAACACCAACAAATACTGAACTTACTTCACAACCAGCCATCAACTCTGCATCTTCTATCGCCTTGACAATTGAAGAAACGGTATTATCAATATTTACTATAACGCCATTTTTTAAACCTCGTGAAGGTGCAACCCCAACACCTACAACCTCAACCTGTTTATTCTCATTCAAAAAGCCAATGACTGCACAGGTTTTTGTTGTTCCGATATCCAGTCCTACAACAATGTTATCTAATATGGTATCTTCTTTCATATCTGTCACCATACCACCATTCGTTTTTGTGTCACCATGGCATTACCAGGATAAGCTTTTTTACTATCATATACTCCTACAACAGCATCAAGTAATGAAAGGCCATTGTATGTTTCATCCCATATACATCGTGATGTAAAACCATGAAATTGCACATACGATACTTCGGGATCAGTACAATCAATGACTGAAATTCTGCTTACAATGGCATTGTTGTGTATCATGTTTTTCAGAATCATAAGAATATGAATTATTCTTGGCGATAGTTTACTGTTAATAACCTCTGCCTGGTTTATTTTAATTATCGGTCGGTCATAGGCATAAACTCTACTGGTTGGCATAATATTCAGATTTGAATCCACCTCAACTGAAACAAGCGAATCTCCTTTATCATAGAGAATAATAGCCAGGATATCCTTTTCCACTACCTGTATTGTACATATGTTCTTTTCGATAGTAATATTATACGATTCAATGATGATATTTTTCTTCAACCCTTCATTCAACACAGCAACATCCACGAAAATTTTTCCATCTTTCATAAAAACGCCATGTTGCAATATTTCATGCTGGGTAACATATTTCAATCCCTGAAACCTCACATGAGTTACCTGCACCACATCTGCGTGCGTTACGGTGGGTATAACTCCACAAAACAGTATCATTATCCAGATGTAAAAAGCAACCTTCACCTTATCCCTTTACCCTCTATTACTGAAAGTATCTTTGGCCCAACTTTATAAATATCACCAGCACCCAGCGTCAGGATTACATCACCTTCTCTGGCTATCCTGCATACATATTCCGGAACATCATCTAAGTGCTGAATAATTTCCACATCTCTTCCCTCATGTTTCTTAACCGCCTGCTGTATCAGCTGGCTGCTGACACCTTCAATTGGTTCCTCACCAGCTGGATAAATTTCGGTTAAAAACAACTCATCAGCCATTGCAAATGCCTGCCCAAATTCATCATACAGATACTGTGTCCTGGAATAACGGTGTGGCTGGAAAATAACTACAACTCGCCTCCCCAACTGTTTTACTGCCTCCAATGTTGCCCGTATCTCAGTTGGATGGTGACCATAGTCATCTACTACCAGAATGCCCCGGGCTTCTCCAATTTTCTCTAAGCGCCTTCCAACACCTTTAAATGCGGCAATAGCATCAGCAATCTTTTCAAATGATAATCCTAATTCTAAGGCAACAGCAACAACAGCCAGTGAATTAATAATATTATGTTTGCCAAGTAATGTAAGAACTATCTCCCCTAACTTTTCCTCTTTGTAATAACAACTATACCTTGTTGAACCATTGAGTAGTTTAACATCACCTGCCCTAAAATCAGCCTTTGGATTAAATCCATACGTTACAAATGGGCGTTCAATTTTTGGTAAAAGTTCAAAGACTACCGGATCATCAATACACACTACTGAATAGCCATAAAATGGTATATTATTCATATAAGTAACAAAGGCTTCTTTAATCCCTTCAAAAAATTTATAGTGATCCAGATGATCCGCATCAATATTGGTAACAACTCCAATCGTTGGCATAAGTTTAAGAAATGACCCATCCGATTCATCTGCTTCAAATACTATATACTCTCCCTGGCCTACCCGCGCATTGCTTCCAAAGTTAAGCACTTTTCCGCCCACAACTGCTGTTGGATTGAGCCCACCATGATACAGCACATACGAAAGCATGGATGATGTTGTAGTTTTGCCATGGGTACCTGCAACACCAATACCATGTTTTAACCTAACCAGTTCAGCAAGCATTTCTGAACGGTGTATAACAGGTATTTTTTTATTTTTCGCTTCAATAAGTTCAGGATTGTTTTTATGTATGGCACTGGACGTTACAACAACATGATAATCCTTTATATTAGAAGGATAATGCCCAATAAATATTGTTGCACCCATTTTTTGCAATCGTCTGGTTTGTTCTGATTCACGCAGATCTGATCCTGAAACCTCATAGCCTAAATTAATAAGGATCTCAGCAATACCGGACATCCCGATACCACCAATCCCAATAAAATGCATCTTTTTTGACTTTCTGAACACGTCCTGTACTCCTATTTTTTCAAATCACAATCTTTCACAATGAAATTTACTATATCCTGTGCAGCATTAATTCTTGCCAATGACTTTGCCTTTGCAGACATCCTGGACAGCAATGTTTCATTATCAAGCAAATCAAAAAGCAGTGGTGCCACCTTCTGAGCTGTCGCTTCACTATTTTCAATCATTTCGGCTGCACCGGCTTTCACAAACTCCATGGCATTTTTCTTCTGATGGTCCTTTGCGGCATAGGGATAGGGAATTAATAGTGAAGGTATTCCCCATGCTGCAAGCTCCATTAATACACCAGCACCGGCCCTGCTTATTGCAATATCACATGCCGCATACGAATTTTCAACATCAAGTATATATGGTGCAAGAAATATTGAAGCCCTGTGTGCCACATTCTGCAGCTTTTCCTTAAATTGTTCATATGAATATGTACCAGTGCTCCAGATGATGCCAGTATCAGTAAAATTTTCAGGATACTGTGTTAGCATATCATACATGATTTCATTGAGTTTTAAGGCTCCCTGGCTTCCGCCTATTACCAGTATAACTTTTTTGCAATGCATCATGTTGAAACGTTTTAATGCTACATCCTTATCCACCTGTTTTAACACATGTTTGCGGACAGGATTGCCAGTATGAATAATTGAATGGGCAATTTCAATATCACAATAATCCGCCGTGGCTTCAAATGTTGTGAACAGTGCCTTTGCCCGTTTTGCAAATAGATTGGTTACCATTCCGGGAACAACATTCTGCTCACATAGATATACTGGAATCTTTTTTAATAGTGCTCCAACCAGAGAAGGGGCTGAAACATATCCACCCATGCCTATGACTGCTGCAACATTATTTTTTGTAATAAACCTCATTGTCCACACTAATGCTGAAATAAACCGCACTGCAAAAGCGGGAAGATTAAAAATATTTTTCCACATCGTTGGCGCATTATAGGTGTACAAATTCTCTATTGTATTTAATGAAGAAAATTTTACATCGTTAGATCCTACTAATAATATGGGATTATATCCCAGTGATTTGAACTCCTCATATAATGCAATTCCCGGCATAATGTGCCCGCCTGTACCTCCACCACTGATCAACACTGTTCCTTTCATACCCACACCTCGCCACTGTATTTAAGCTCCTGGGCAACTACCTCACGATATTTTGAAATATTTAACAGAATACCCGTCCCAATCATGGTTATCACCAGCGATGATCCACCATAACTTATAAACGGCAAAGGGATTCCTGTTGTTGGCAACACACCAATAACAACACTAATATTCAAAAATGCCTGTACTGTAACAAGCAATGTTAATCCCATAGCTAGCAATCTTCCATATTCATCCGGTGCACGCAGGGCAATCTTTACCCCAAAGTAGAAAAAAAGCAAATAGAGAATCACCACGCTAAAAGTTCCTACCAGTCCTGTTTCCTCAGCAATAACAGCAAATATAAAATCTGTATGTGGTTCTGGAAGGCGTTTTATCTTCTGAGTACCTGAACCCAGACCTGCGCCTAAAAGCCCACCTAACTTAAATGCAATAAATGATTGTATAATATGATACCCTTTCCCAAATCGGTCTGACCATGGATCCAAAAATGCAAGTATTCGTTCACGCCTGTATTCCACCTGATAAATTAAAAGATAAAACATTGGCACACTCAGCACAGCAAGCCCAAGCATATACATCAATGGAAAACCTGAAACAAACAAAAGCACCACCGAAATAATTGCAACATCTATTGCTGTCCCAAAATCAGGCTGAAGCATTATAAGCAAAAAGAAAACACCAACGATAAGCAGTGGCAATAGCAGCTGTAATACATTAATATCCCGCTGATGCTCATAGGAAAAAACTTTTGCAAAATATATAACGATAAATAATTTAACAAGTTCAGAAGGCTGGAACCTTAGTAATCCATAGCCCAACCACCGTGAAGACCCTTTAACTGAAATACCCAATCCTGGTATCAGCACCAGTACCAGCGTTACAAGAGTAAACACAAGCATTATTTTTGTGTATTGCTGATAGTTCCGGTAATCAATCTGCTGAACAAACATCATTATTATAAAACCAATACAGCTCCATAACAATTGCCGTTTTAAGAAATACAGGGAATCACCAAATGTTCTTTCTGCAAAAAGTGCACTTGCACTGTAGGTCATGGCAATACCAATGCCAATGAGTATAAAAGCCACTATAAATAGCCCCATCTCAGGTTCGCCTTTTCTGCGTGTATCAATGACTGCCTTT
>JARYLT010000022.1 GCA_029907515.1 Spirochaetota bacterium
CAACATCCAGTGTAATAAGACCAGTTTTAACTCCTTTGCGCATGCAATAGACTGCAGCAGTCAATGCTGCTGGTCCACCACCAACTATCAACACGTCATATAGTGTTGAGCTATCCAGCGGAACAGTTCGCTGCTCAATTGTTTCAAGTCCCGGAAGGTTAAATGTTAATTCCATGGATACTCCTTTTAACTATTCTTATCTTGAAATAGTAATAAAAAATTTATTAATCGTCAAGGAATAAATTAAGTATTCTATTCTCTTATAATATGAATTGTTCAATGGAGTTTGAAAATATGATATAATTATTGAGTGCTTCAAAGTAAAAGCAGCTTATATAAAAAATGAATGAAAATGGGCACATTAACGTGTGCCCATTTATCGTGGTAGATATTTTACTTTAATATTTTTTTCAATGTGCGCTCTAAATAGTCTATGTGTTCAACAACAGCTTCACGTGCCATATCTGGTTTATGGGAATTTATGGCATCCAGAATCTTTATATGGTGTTCATAAATATCTTTTGATGTGTTTTTTACTTTGGCCAACTTTTCACGGCTATAAGGAAGGACGCCCCTCAGGATAGTTGATATTGCATTGAGTATGTGTGCAAAAATGGTATTGTTGGTTGCTTCGTAAAGGTGATTATAAAATTGTGCGTAAAATTTACCACCTTCGCGCTTTTGAATCAAGTTTTCTACTCCCATCAATTCAATCTGAGTTCTGAATGAGTTAAGTTTTCTTCTTTGCTCCTCATTTGCACGTAAGGCTGCTAATGCAGCGGCTTCGGCGTCAATAATGCGGCGAACTTCCAAAAGCTCCCATATTTTTTTATGGTCAATCTGAATTAAACCTTCGATTGGAGTTTTTATTGCATCATCAACAACTGACTTTACATATTTACCTTTTCGGCCCTGAGACTCAATATATCCCTTAGCTTCTAAAAGCTTCATTGCTTCTCGCAATGAAATACGGCTGATACCAAAACGCCGTGTCATTTCCAGCTCAGATGGAAGCCTGTCACCTGGTTTTAGAACACCGGAAGAAATGAGTTCTATAATTTGTGAAACCACCATGCTTGGGATATCAGGAGCTTTTTCAATCTTATTGATCATTAACTGTATGCCTTTATTTCGTGCTGCCATGTATTAGATCTCCTTTTTTTATTGATGTGTTGTTTTTAATTATTGAAAATAACTATTTAATTTGATTGTATTTAGTAATATCGTAATACATAATATAATATTAAATTAATTATGTCAACAACATTAATATTGCAAATTGGTATTGGAATATATACAAAATAATATAATTAAAAGAACTGGAAAATTATTGTATTATTATATCATTACTATACAAACAATCTAAAAAAAATATGATTTGATTTATTGTAAGTCAATGTTTCGAATTTTTGTAATATTGCTATAATACAGGTGGTATTGTAAGGGTAGATAATTATTTATATGAATTACTGATTAAAACAATGGTATAATTAAAAAGTATATACCCCTCTGTTACTTTGATAGTTGTGTATAGTAATTTGCATTACAGTAAATGTATATGTTGCGTATAAATGAAAGCTACATGCTATGGTATGTACAGTAAACTACAATGGTATAAAAAGTTTTAATTGACGAGTATTTTTAAATACCATGTAGTGAATAAAGATATTAATTTGACCGGTATGTGGAGGGTGCTGATAAACCATGAAGATAATTATTACTGGCCCAAAAGGGGTGGGAAAATCAACCATTGGTAAGAGAATAGCTGAAATATTACATATACCTTTCTTTGAAACTGATGAGATGATTGAATCTCTTTTTGAAGAAAAACATGGCAATAAAAAAAGTTGCAGGCAGATTGCAACTGATCATGGTGAATCATTTTTCAGAGAGCTTGAAAAAGAGGCAATTAAAAAAGCTGCGTTGTATGACTGGTGTATAATAGCTACTGGTGGCGGAGCAATGATATTTCCGGAAAACAGAATACAGCTTAGAAAAGAAAGTGTAATGATTTTATTGAAAGCTACAGTTGATTTTTTATGGCAAAGGATGCGGGTTACTGGAATCCCGCCATTTTTACAGGGAGACAATGCATTTGATAAGTATAGCCAACGTGTTCAAAAAATATATGAAGCCACAGAACATATATGTGATATTATTTATACTGTAACAAAAGAAAATGAAGATACTGCTCATGAGGATTTACTACAGCAGATATCTTTTGTATTATCACAATGTATGCATGGACCCAATACCTTTGGACAGGTTCTGAAGGTAACAACATTTGGTGAAAGTCATGGGAAAGCACTGGGGGCTGTTGTGGACGGGTTGAAACCCGGGATCCCATTATCTGCTGAAGACATTCAGAAACAGCTTGACAGGCGTAAACCAGGCCAAAGTTCTGTTAGCACCCAGCGGAAAGAAGCTGACAGTGTGGAAATTGTTTCTGGTTTGTTTGAAGGTAAAACAACAGGGACACCGCTGTGTATGATTGTGTATAATAAAGATCAGGATTCCAGGGCTTATGAATCTATTAAAGATATATTCAGGCCTGGCCATGCAGATTTTACATTCTGGCAGAAATATGGTATACGTGATTATCGAGGAGGAGGAAGGTCTTCCGGGCGTGAGACAGTGGGTAGAGTTGCTGCGGGAGCTATCGCCCTTAAAATGTTGAAAGAAAAAGGTGTAAGAATAGTGGCGTATGCTGAGGAAATTGCTGGCATAAAAGGAGAAAAAGTAGATATTGATTTTATAGAAAAAAATCCTGTGCGCTCTGCCGATCCGGATAAAGCTCATGCAATGGAACGGGCTATCAAACGGGCTCAGGCTGAACATGATTCTGTTGGCGGTATTGTTGCGTGTGTTGTTAAAGGATTGCCTGCGGGTTTGGGCGATCCGGTGTTTTGTAAGCTGGATGCGCGGCTTGCAATGGCTGTAATGTCAATTGGTGCAGTAAAGGGTGTTGAGTTTGGAAGCGGGTTTGCTGCTGCGCATAAGCGGGGCAGTGAAAATAATGACCAGATGAGTGATGGGAAATTTTTGACTAATAATGCAGGTGGTATTTTAGGTGGTATATCAACAGGGCAGGATGTTGTGATGCGTATTGCAGTTAAGCCAACGCCCTCCATAGCAAAGTTACAGAAGACTATGAATATATATGGAAATACTGTTGATGTATCAATTAAAGGAAGGCATGATCCCTGTATTGTGCCACGAATTATTCCAGTTGTTGAGGCAATGGTTGCTCTGGTGGTATATGATGCGTGGTTGCTTCAGGAGAGGATAGGGCGTTATGACGGTACTGTATAACTTATCTGAGCGTGATGAAGTTTTTAAAAATCCTGTAATAACCATAGGAAGCTTTGATGGAGTCCATAGGGGACACAGGGCAATATTTGATCGTATGCTGGAATTAGCACAGTCATTACATGGGGAACCGGTAGTTTTTACATTCAGTGAACATCCGCGAAAACTTTTAACACCGCACACACCACCTAAGATATTAACGACTGCTACTGAAAAAATCCATGCAATTGAACAGGTTGGCATTAGCAATATTGTCATGATGCCATTTACCCATGAGATTGCAGCCCTCACAGCAGAGGAATTTTTATATAAGATTGTATTTTACCATATAGGGAAAGCACATATTGTGGTAGGATATGACCATGCGTTTGGGAAAGGAAGGCAGGGAGATTTTGAATTTTTAAAGGGTTTGTCATTACGTGAAGGGTTTTTGGTTGAGCGTGTTGAACCGGTTTGTATTCAGTCGCGTCCGGTTTCTTCATCATGGATACGCACTGAGATTGAGGATGGAAATATCGCACTGGCAAATATGCTTTTGGGAAGGCCCTATACCTTGCGTGGTACTGTGGTTAAAGGGCAAATGCGTGGCCGGCTTTTGGGGTATCCTACAGCCAACATTACCCCCGATGACCCTGATAAGATAATTCCAAAAGATGGAGTGTATGCAGTCAGGGTACACATAAAAGGTATGCTGTATCATGGTATGCTTAATATTGGTACCAACCCAACATTTGAAAACACTGAACGAACAATTGAAGTTCATATATTTGATTTTGATGCAGATATATATGGCCAAGCTCTCGAAGTGTTTTTTATTGAACGCATTCGCGACGAAAAGCGGTTTGGTTCTGTTACTGAACTTAAGGAACAACTGCATAATGATAAACTGGCAAGTGAAAAAATATTATCTGGAAACTGACCATGCGCAGTAATCAGGAATTCTATACATATTTACAATATTCACTGTATGAAGCTATTGCATTTTTTAATTTCAGGATTTATATTTTTGGTAGTGAAAAAACAATTAAAGCAATTATGTTCGATAGTTACTGTGAAAAGGAGGTATTGAAAAGCATAATCAATTCAGCTCACAAAGGTTTAACTCCTGCAATCAAACAAGCAATACATTTTTTTAGGCAGTATGAACGAAAGATATTTATACAACCTCCACAATGCGATTTATCCCTCTATACAAATAATGAGCAGAAAGTTTTGAAGGAATTACTTTTGATACAACCTGGCAATACCATATCGTATGGTGAACTTGCAGCACAATGCGGTTTTAATGGAGGAGCACGGTTTGTGGGGAATGTAATGGCAAGCAATATAATACCTGTTATGTTTCCCTGCCATAGAGTAATACGAAGTAATGGTGATACAGGCAATTACAGTGGTGGTATAAAGATAAAGGAGTTTTTACTTGCGTGGGAAAAAGAAAATGAAATTTCATCGTTAAACAAAGAACAATACATCACGCAGAGTATGCGAATAAAAAATAAATCTTACTGTTGAGTATTTAAATTTTTTTGATAAGTATTGAATAAAATTGGTGTAATAATCAATATACATGCAAATGAACCACACAGCCCTGTTATTACTGTTAAAGCAAAACCCTGCCATAGATGACTTCCACCAGAAGAGATAACCAGTGGCAACAAACCAGATACAGTGGTTATTGTTGTTATCAGCATTGGTTTGCTTCGATGCTGATTTATGGTTTGATAATCTTTGATCAGTAATAATTTCTTTTTTCTTGAAGATTTGATCGTTTGAATATAACTATCTGTCAAAAGTATTGAATTGTTAACCACAATACCGGTTAATACTACAAACCCCATAATGGTTGATATATTACACTGGATATTAAATATATATAATGCCCAGACTGCCCATGTCCATGCTATTGGTATGGATACGATGATTATCCATGGTAGCATGAACGATTCAAATATAGAAGCTATTACCATGTACACTGAGACAATAGCTATGCATATATAGATCACCATATAGATGATGGATTGCTTATGCAGTGCAAAGGTTTTGTCATATTCTATGTAATATCCATCGGGGAGGGATAATTGTTGAATGGTGTTGCAAAGAATTCTTTCCATTTTATACAGGGGAACCTTTGGAATAATGCTGATTGTTTCAGATCGCATCTTATCATGATGCCATACAGTGGTAACAATATGTGATGTGGCAACTGTTGCAATATTCTTTAATGGAACAGCCTTATTATCCATAGGTAATACTATATCATTAATTTCATTAACAGTATACTGGTTATCTTTTATGCGTACATCAACTTCCCTGTCATCAATGTATTTGGTTATCACAGGACCATAGAAAAGATTTCTTATGTAATCGCCTGCATAGGCAATGGGAATCCCGGAGTATGCGCATTTCATTCTGTCAAATTGAATCAACACTTCGGGACGCTCATCTTTGAAATGATAGATAATATCTTCAACTGCTTTTGTTGCCTGCAATTGTTCAGCAAATCTATATGCTAACTGGCGAATAACTGGCACATCACTTCCTTTTATGATAACTTCAATGTTATTGCGAATAGTGCCACCTGTACTGGTAAAAATTAATGAAGTATCCAATGGAAGCTGTAAATGCCGTTTTATCATTTCACTGTCTATCGTGCCATCTGTATCAATAATAAAATCTGCATGTTCCTGTTGAATTCGCGTTGAGATGTTGTTAATGGATGTAATATGCTGCAACTGCTTTTCTATATAAAAAGCAGCATTGGATGTTGTCTGTAATGATGAACCTGAGGGCATTTCCAATCGTGCAAAGAGTTTATTTTGATCAGTAAAGCTAATATCTTCAACAGTAATGTTTGAGATTGGGATTATGGTGCTGATAAGTGCTAGCAGGATTATGCCATAGAGTTTCTTTTGATTATTGAAAAAATATTCCATAGTTGAGTTAATATGGGTGATAGATACATATTTTTTGCATGTACCAAGAAACATTGCAACTAATGTAATACGTGGAATATGCAGATTTAATCGTTGTATTATAGATAAATGGGATGATGGTAGTGGATGAAGTGCTGTCATACGTAAACACCAGGGTACAAATATAACAGCCACTATCAGTGATGCAACTATAGCAACTATCACAGTGCCAGCTAACTGTATGAATAACGCAGTACTCTTTGTTCTTAATAGCAGCACAGGAATAAATATCACTATTGTGGTTAAACTGGATGCAACCAGAGCTCTGGCTACCTGTTGCGTTGATGCTATAATGTGTTCATCGGGAAAGATTTTATCCTCTGGGTGTGAAAATATTTTTTCAATGACAATGATGCTATTATCAACAACCATACCTGTTGCAATGGCAATTGCAGAAAGTGTTATGACGTTAAGTGTTACTCCACTAAAAAATAAATACATTGCTATGGCCATAAATGAAAATGGGATTGCAATAATAACCGAGATAGTAGCCTGTATATTTTTTATAAATATATAGACCACCAGCATTGTAAGTACTATACCAGCTATACAGCTCATATACAGGTTGTGAAGTGCTCTTTGTATTTCTTCTGCACTATTATAAGTTATATGTGCAGTAACTCCAGGTATAGAGCATTGGGACAGCATGCTGATAATGTGCTGTGATACATCTAAGGGATTAGCTGTACTTGTTTTATAGATATATAATGAAACCTGATCCAGAGTATTGTATCGTGATAGTGAATCCTGTATACCCGCATAGTCTGTTACATGCGCTATTTGACCTAAACGCGTTAGTAAACCTCCATGTCCTGATAATAGTGGCAGGTGTTTAATTTCATCCAGTGTAAAGAATCTGCTTTTAAGGTGCAATGCATAATCATTCATGGCATCATGCAGAATCCCGATGGAAGTAATAACATTGTTTTTTTGGATTTGTTCTGTTATGCGTTGCAATGGTATATTGTGAGCAATACAATAATTATTATCAACAGTTACATGAATTTCACGCTTATTGCCTCCGCCTATCTCAATCTGAGAAACACCCTCAATGCGTTCAATATTTTTTTTATATATGCCTTCTGCAATATCACGCAGTTTGTTAAGGCTATGCTGTGTACTTGATAACCCTATGACCATTATAGGTGAATAGTCATTCCCCTGAAGATATATCTCAGGTTCATTAACATCGTCTGGAAACATTGCACGCACAGGTTCTATCTTTTCATGTATTTCATACACTTTAAATTGTAGATTGGCATCCTTTTCAAAGGTTATGTATATGCGTGCTTCGGTATCGTTGCTTGAAGAAACAATCTCTTCTATTCCGCCTATAGTGCTTATTGCATCTTCAAGTGGGTTGACAATTATCTCCTCAATTTTATAGGGGGATTGCCCAGGATACCGTACCACAATGGTTATGTCATGATTACCTGCATCGGGCAAAAGGGATGAAGGCAATGATGTAAATGCAAAAAAGCCTGTTGCCATGATTGCACAAAAAAGCATCAACGTTGTTATTGTATGAGTTACAAAATGGTGTATTAATTTCATGGCCTGTCCTTAATTGCTAAACGTATGAAATGGGGCAGGCAGAGCATGATAAAACCTGTTCCTGCAATCATGCCGCCAATGATAGCAATAGCAAGTGGTGACTGAACATCAGCGCCTTCCTGTAATCCTAATGCCAGTGGTATAAGCCCACAAATGGTAGTAAGTGATGTCATTATGATTGGGCGCAGTCGCTGTGTGCAGGATTTTGCAATTGATACACATACATTGCTATTTTGGCGATAGTTATGAATAATAGTATCAAGAAGTAATATAGCATTATTCACAATAGTACCTATAAGAACGACTGCCCCCATGAGAGACATGATATTTATTGATTTTCCTGTGAAAAAAAGAAATATGAATGATCCACATAAAGCAACAGGTACTGATGACATGATTAACAGTGGATAGAGAAGTGATTCAAATTGTGCGGCGATAATCATGTATATTAACACAATAGAAAGTACAAGTATAGTATACAGCGATTGAAGTGATTCCTTTGTTTCTATCATTTCCTGTGATAAAACAAACGAAACACTTTGTTTTTTCTGCTTTTCCCACAGCCGTTGTAATTGTTCTATTGCTTTTTCCTGTGAAATGCTATTTGTTACAATATGAATGGGAATGCATCGCTGCTGATTGTTTCGTATAATTGACGAATATCCCTGTGAATTGGAAAGTGAAGCAATAGTATGAAGTAATGTACATGGAGCACCACCATGAGCCTGAATGGGTATCATTCCTATGTCATCTATACTGTCACGGAACCTGTGATCAAATCGAGTAACGATATCAACTTCATAATCTGATTCAGTGTATTTTCCCGAGTGTGTTCCATACACAGCAGTGTGTATATATGAAGCAACATCCTGAAGTGTTAATCCAAAAGATGCTAACTTGTCAGTATCAGCCTGTATGGTAAGTTCAGGCTTGCCCTGTTTAATTTCGCTGGAACATTGTGTGATCCATGGTTGTCCAGTACATTCACGTATAAATGCATCGGCAGCGGCACTAATATCTTCTAAAGAATCGCCTGTACAATTAATTGTTATATCACCACTACCTGCACGTAACACCTGTAAAAAATCAGTATTTGATGCATTATATTCAATGCAAACATCAGATGGAAGTTTAACATTGTTCTCTAAATATGTAATGCAATCCCTGGCATCTGCTCCATTGTGCAGTTGTACATGAATCTGGCCAATATTAGTATTCTTTTCCCTGCCAAAATATTCGGTGTAATCTTCGGGATTATAGCCTGCTGTTATCAATCGTTTGTCAATATCAGGATAGCGTTCCAACAATGAATCAATATATTGAAGCATATCAATTGTTTGCTGCAATGGGGTACCAGATGGTGCTTCCAATCTGATGGTACAATGACTCTGTGTTGTATCAGGCATCAGTGACCTGCCCATAATAATAGCTGCACATATTCCAAGCACAATAATACCGAAAGTTATTGAGTAAATATATTTACTCTGTAAAAGTAGTGTATCAAGCAGCAAAAGGTATCTGTGTTCAATAGTGTGCAGCAATACATCTACTTTGTGGAAAAGTACATTACTATGAACTATCGCCACACTATGCTGTTGCTTTTTAGAATGATGAGCTACTTGTGAATGGATGGTGTGCAGTGCAGGGATAAGAAGCAATGCAACAAAAAGAGAAGCTAAAAGGGCGATAGTTACTGTAATTGCTAAATGCGCAAATAGGGCGCCGCCCAATCCCTTTATGAGTAGTAGTGGCAGAAAAATGACCACACTGGTTAATGTAGATGCAATAAGTGATGGTGCGATGGTATATATGGCTTTCGGGAGTAATGTATTTTTTTCATTGGTAATGGATTCAATTACTACTATGCCACAGTCAACAAGCATGCCCACGCATATGGTCAATCCGCCTAATGACATCATGTTGATATTAATGGAAAATATGTTCATGAAAAAGAAGGTAATGATAATTGATACAGGTATTGCTATGGTAATAATGAGTGCTGAATAGAAACGCTTCGTGAAAAGGAGAAGAACAAAAAATGCAATGAAAGAACCAGCTATAGCAGATGACACAACACTGGATATGGCACTGCGTATGTATTGCGACTGATCGCTGATTATATCAAATGATAATCTTCTGCGGTATTTTTTTTGCAGGTTGTCAACAAGTTGGTGCGTCTTGCGGCACACCTCAACAGTGTTTTTGCCTGACTCTTTAATAATGGATAGGGTAACACAGGGATGACCATTAATAAATGACTGGCTGGTGATTTCTTTGAAGCCATCGATAACGCGGGCAACATGTTTTAAAAAGACTAAGCGGCCATCCTGGGTTTTCTTAACAGGAACATTTTCAATGTCACCAATGTTTTTAAACTCACCTGCAGTTCGTATGAGAAGTTCTTTATTTCCTGTAATGAGGGTACCTGCAGGATAATTGTAGTGAGATGACTGTATACTATTGATTATCTCATGTATTCCAGTATTGTATGCCTGCAGTGCATCACGGTTTACAAGTACTTCAATCTGGCGTACTTTGCCTCCTGTTACTTTAGCATTGCCAACTCCATCAATACGTTCAAAAAGTGGTACTATATTTTTTTCTGTTTCATAGCGCAGCTGTCGTAAATCCATATCCTGTGATGTAATAGCTATGTTCATAACTGGTAAAGAATTAGGATCAAAGCGTGTAACGATTGGCTTATAGACATCCTGAGGAAGGATACCTTTTACAAGATCAACTTTTTCGCGAACCTTTAAGAGAGCAAAATCAACATTGCTTCCCCATTGTAATGTGGCAACGACCAGGCTTGCGCCTTCAATTGATTCAGAATGTATACGCGTTACACCAGCGACGCTGTTAACTGCTTCTTCAACTGGTTTTGTAATAAGCTGTTCAATTTCCGATGGGGAAGCACCAGGATATAGTGTAATAATGGAAATCTCAGGATATTGTACAGGAGGCAGCAGATCCATGGTGAGGTTACACGCTGATATAATGCCAAAAAGGCACAGTGCGCTAAATGACATGATAATTGTTACAGGGCGTTGTACTATTAATGTTCCCATATAGTGCATTACATATTAAGATACATGGTAAACGGTTGTAGCATGTAATTGCCCACGCTATCCCTTATTCCATTGATGCCATGATTAATGGATAATCTGTAATATGATTGTGGAGTAAGATTAAACATATATATATCAACACAATCGGGATGATTAGTTGGTACTTCTATCTTCCATATTTTTGGGATAAGTGTTGAACTTGATTGTGATGCAATCAGGCTAAATGATATAGCTTGCATTGCTGAGGGTAAATCCAGTGATGCAATAGTGGCCAGAGTATTTGTTGTATTGGTAAATTGGATCCTGAATATCAAGACTGTAACATCAGTATTGTTTATGAGTTTGTAACATGAATATGGTGGTGCCGATTCGATGATATCATCATTTTCTAATAGACGTGACAAACTATCATCAGCATTCCCATTGGAATCCCAACTTATCTGATATATATTTTTGCTATTATTACCATATGGAATAACTTCAATTGGTTGTGAATATTGTGAATATATTTTAAAGGGGAAATTGTATACCTTATCAAGAGTATTGCCTGCTATGTCTTTGGCCTGTGAAGAAATAGTCAGAACATACGTTTGCATCAAATCTAATGGTGAAGAGGGTATTATACGAAGACTGTGATCATCTTCCCATGAAAAAAAGGTATTACAGGGAGGGGATATGCTGATACTTTCATTAGTATCAATACGCTGCATAGCCTTTGAAAATCGTATAAGTACATCTGCATTTTTATCGATGCCTTCTGTTGTTGTGAAAGGCTGCAGTCGAACTTCTGTGCCGTTGTAATGAGCAAAACAGCCAACAGAATAATCAGGTGGCTCCATTGATTCCGGATTTAGAGTTGGAAGGGTAAAGTCAGTACCACATATAAAGATACTTTTATATTCTTTTAATAAATGATTTCCTGCTATATCTACAATATCTGTTGATAGAGTAATGGTGTATGTTGTGCCATGAATATAGTTATTGTACGGTGTAAATACTAGAGTAGAATTATCATTCAGCAGCGTAATATCACCAACAATGTATGGGGTAATTATAAAGCCTTTTTTTACTGAATCTAACCTGACTGCTTCAGAAAATTGTACAATCAGTGGAGAAAATATGTCAGATACTCGTGCTCCATCCGCAGGTTGTATTGATACAGCTTCAGGTTTGATGAGGTCTATGCTTGTTGAAAATGACGATGTGTAATCTTCTTTAAGGTTGTTGCCATGACTATCTTCCGCACTGGAGCGAATAATAATAGTATATACAGTTGCGTCTTTACAGTTTTCAATAAGGTCAAAAAAAAGTTTATTGTTTTCCCATCGGAAATGCCCCTTTGGCTGATGTTCTCCGCTAAAAGAAAAAGCTTCTTCGGTTTTTGGTCTATCCATTGATTCAGAAAATTCTACGCAAATAACAGGTCTATCTTCTAAAACTACGGACCTGTTAGCAGGAGTTATGCTAATGACTTCTGGGGGGTCAATATCCACAAAATAATTACAGGATACAATTGTAAGAGAAAGGAAAATTATGGTAAGAGATACTTTCATAGTAAACTCCTATACATGAAACATTTCTTAATCCACTGGATGAAAATAAAATATATACCATACATCTTTCTGCATAGGTATGCCATTGCTTGACTTTATGCCGTCAGTGCCACCTTTAAACGTTAATTTGTATACATTTCCACCTTCAATTGCAGCGATAGTTAATTTCAATGTCTGGCTATCATCTATCCACCTGAATTGATTAATATTGCCATTTATTTCAGGTTGTTCACCATACAGGCATTGGATTGTTACATTATCTGGTACAGAATTCCTGAGAATAGGTGCTGAAAAATGTACTGTAAACTCATAGGTGGTGTTTTCATTCGATTCATCACCTAAGTCAGTAACACTTAAAGGAGTTAGAGCTTTTTGTTCATGGATCAAGCATTCAAGGTTAGTAATTGATGGTATACTGGAAAGATTACCATTTGTTATAATATATACACATAGATCATTGAGCAATGTGTTTTGAGCTACATCTTTTAGATTTGTATTAATACGTATTTCATATCTGGTGTTAACATCTAATGGTTGCGGGAAATGAATAATACAGGTTTGATTTAAATTTCCCCAGTATGAATTCCAGGTGGACTGTGGTGAAATAATAAATGCTCTATTTATCGATGAAGTATCTATTGGTTCATTAAAAGTAATAATAATTTCATCGTTTATATTTGCTCCTTCATATATTGTAAAGTTTTCAGTTTGCGCCATATTTTGTGAAATTGAAGTTGTGTAGAGTCCTGTAATAACTGGACGTATATATTCACTACCTGTTCTGAACCTGCATGTTACAGGTTGTATCATCATGTTATGGGAAAGATCCTCGCATTTTGCTATATCAATTTGATACCAGGTATTAAACAGTAACGGTTTGTAAGGAGTTAGAGTTAGTATGGTGTTTGCAGTATTCCACATGCTTGTATAATCAACCGAAGGTGATAATCGTATATTTTTTTCAACTGAAGCGGTGTCCATGGGTTCGGAAAAAGCAATTGTTATGGATGTATTCAATGCTATATTTTCACTACAATCATCTGGTTGCAAAGATTCTATCTCTGGTGGGATTGTATCCAGTCCTATTGTAAAATTTGATATATGCTGGGTAACCAGAGTATTGTCATGAGTATCACATGCGGTTTTTTCAATAATAAGGCGATAGTAACCATTGCTAAGTGGCAATTCAGGTGTAAATGTCATTTCAGTGTCATTGTTGCTCCAGGCAAAATTTCCTTTTATGGAACTATCGCCATATTCACCATATAACAATACAAATGCCTTTTGTGTTTTATCCTTATTCATTGACTTAGAAAAACAAACGCTTACAGGGCATGATGATTGCACAATAGCGTTATGTGGTGGTGAATATGAAACAATTTCTGGTGGTGTTATGTCCACGCTACATGAAATCAAAGAAACCATACATGTGAAATGTAATAACGCTTTCATAGATACCTTTACCATTAATTGGTTTTTAATATTGGTTTTACTTTAGCTTTATCATATAAAAGCTTTATCTGTGAGTTTGCTATGATGTCGCCTTCCTGTAGCCCTTCAACCAATACTTCCTCATTCATTCTTTCTTTAATGGTGACTTTCTTTTCAAAGGCCATAGTATTTTTTATAATAAAGACACTGGAACTATCGCTTTCTTTAAGAGATGTTGCAGGGATGCAAATAGCATCTGGTATTGTTTGTACATTGATAGATACACGGGCAAACATGCCAGGTTTCAGGCTATTATCGATATTTGAACATATAATTTTCACATCTGCAGTTCGTGATGTCTGGTCAATTACAGGACTTATGATTTCAACCTTGCCAGAATATGTCTTATGTAATGCATCGATGGTGATTTCAACTTTCTGGCCAGGTTGTATAGAAATCAGGTCAATTTCATTAAGCTGAGAGATGCAATATACCTTGGATGTGTTAATGATGACAAAAAGATTGGTATCCTCACTTACCTTTTCGCCTATATCAATTGAACGTCCAGCAACAATGCCATCAATAGGTGATTTGATTGAAGCTTCGTTTATATTGGTTTTGATTATATCTATCTGAGTTTTTGCCTGTTCAACCTGGCTTTTTGCTGCATCACATTCTGCTTGTTCCATTGCGGTATTTATTAATGTAAAAAGCTCATTCGTTTTTGATTCATCTTGCGGTTTGGTAAAACCAGCTTTGACAATATCACTATCTCTAAAACCTACAATCAGTGTTTCATAATCTTTCTTTGCCTGTAAAAATTGTGTCTTGACCGTATGATAATGAGTCCGCAATGTGTTGAGTTCTGTTTCGGTAACACCACCTGCTTTAAATAATTTCTCTTTTTTTCTGAGTATATCTTCTGTATTTTGAAGCGTTACATATTTATCAGTAAGTTCCAGTCGTGATTTTGCTATTGCTTTCAGGCGTTGTTCAACATTTCTTTTGGCCTGCAATAATTTCTCTTCAGCTAAGCGTAAATTTGCCTGAGCTTTTTTGAGCTCGGCTGTAGCTTCTTTAAGTTGCAATTCCAATGCATATGTTTCAATCTTTGCTAATAATTGTCCTTTTCTGACTTGCTTGCCCTGTTCTACAAATATATTTTCTACGCGGCCAAATATCTTGGATGAAATAATAGCTTTGTCTTTATACTGAACTGTTGCAATGCTGTTTACTTTTTTTGTTATTGTTTTTGCTTTTATTGTGAAGGTTTCAACCTGTATGGGCATTTCCTGTATTATTGTATCGTTATCCAAAGATAACGAAAGTATAGCATATGCTGTTGAGATAATTACGGACAGTAAAACTAATAAATAAATTTTTCTTTTATTTTCTCTGAGTAACGTAAAAAAGTCCATAATCAATTATATATCTCCCTCATATTTTTAAAATATGGATTCAATAGGCAGTCCAACGGCATTTTCTAATGCTGCCATTGATACAAAGACATCAGTTATTGTTTCCTGCAGCCTGAGACGTGCCTGCGAAAGTTCAACCAGTGTTTTTAACACATCATAGCGGGTGATATCACCTAAACGAGCCTGCTCATTTTCAATTGAAGATTGTTTTTCAAGAAGCAGTACGGTTTGCCTGGCTATTTCAACTTTTTTCAAAGACTCCATCACAGTATCATAAGCTTTTGAAACATCAGTACGTATTATCTGAATAAGTTGCTGATGATACTTCTGCGCTTCAGTGTATGCTGCTTCAGCATCAATTATAGATCGTATAAACGATGGATTATCATAGACAGCAACAGATGCACTGGACTTTATGTCTGTAGCATTACCATTGTCTTTTTTTCCATATGAATTGCTCAGGGAAGCTGTGTTTCCAAAAAGTAAACTTGTTACTGACAGACCAACATTCCACATTTTTTTATTCATGGGAAATTCTGTACCGCTATAACCGTAACTTGCAAAAAGTTGAATTCGTGGTAGATAGTAATACTGTGCCAGCTGGTATTCTTTTTGAGTTTTTATAAGTGTATAATAACTTTTCTTAAGTTCATTGCGATTTTGCATTGATAAGGATATCAGGTTTTCTTTACTTGCCATAGTGATGTTTTGTAGCTCAGCATATTCCTGCTCTGGCAATTGTATAGAAGCATAGTTAATACCTAAAGTGGTAGCAAAATCCTGCAATGAATTGGCATATTGATTTTGTGCGCTGAGAATATTGTACTGTGCTTCAGCAATTTTCCCATCAACCTGTATCAGCTCAAGCTCTGTGGCCATACCTAATTGTTGTTGTGCAGTAATGATGTTTTTTTGTAACTGGAGGCTTTTTAAAAGAAGCTGATAGATTTCAATTGATTTTCTCTTTTTTTGTAGAGCAAAGTATGCCTGTTTAGTTAAAAGAATAATATTATTTTTTTCTATGGTATATTCTTCATTTGCAAGCATAGATTCAATCTGTGCTATTGAATATGCAATTAACGATTGTTGGTTTGTAAAAATATCATATTGTACTGTACATGCAAGCGATTGAAAACGTGTATCATCTTCTCTAATGGCAACAGTATCGCTTTTTGAATATTGAAAAGAAACATTAGGAAGCAACTCACGCCATCGTTCGTGTACAATCATACGTGATGATTGAATCTTTGCTTTTAGCCTTTCAAGCTTTACACTGTTTTTCAATGCTAACTCGCATGCATTGTGCAATGTCAGTGTTTCCTGACTCCATGCAGAACAGGTTCCAATGATGTAAACTGCAAAAATGCAAAAACACTTTTTCATTTTTTAACAACCATAGCGTCAATTTCTTTAGCGATAGCTTTGGCTATCAGTGCCTGGTCAAAACTTTCCTGCAAGCGACAGCTTTGTGAAATAATCCGTATGCTAGCAATATGCATTGATGCATCGTTGATGAATATAAAAAGTGAAGCATTTTCCACCTGATTGAAAATATCGCCAGTTTTAGTGATGAAAATATCAACAGTAGCTGTATATTTGAAATCCTGTTCGCGATATATGGGATTAAAATATGAAGCAGCTTTGAGATTATACTTTTGCAGATGAAAAACAATATGAGAAACTAATGAATCCTTTATGGTGCTATATAGCTCATTGTGAATGCGCACGTCTTTGATAAAAATTGAATCATTAGCAAATGGAGCATGCTGAACTGTTTGAATATCTAAAGACTTGCATGCAGTAAAAAATACAAGGGCAGATACCATAATCATAAGCTTTTTCATAGTTACTCTCCATTTGTTGAATCATCAAATTGCTTGATGGCTTCAAGGATTGCCTGGTGCTTTGCAGCACGTTCAGGCAGATGTATCTCGCTATATATTTCCTGTAATTGTCTGTGTATTTGCATGAGCGGGAAATAGTTGGCAAAAGCTCTGTGGAATGTTATAATAGCATCATCATACTGTTTATTTGTATACTGAATAGTGCCCAGAAGATATAATGCAACAGGATCATTGGGAGAATGCAGAAGTGCTTTTTCAAGATATCTGATTGCCTGATCTTGTTTCTGGTTTCTTATAAACCATCGTGCATACAGAATATATCCCTGAGAACTATCGGTTAACCGGATATACTTTTCTATTGTTTTTTCAAAATTGCTATTATTGGTAAAAAAGTATATCTTTGCTAAAAGCAAATATGAATCAGATAAATCTGCTTTTTTTATTGATTCCAGGCATAAAGTACTTGCACCTTCAAAATCTTTGTTTGCATAACGTGTAAGTGCTTTGTTATACAATTCTTTTGCATGATTGGTATTGCTACAAGCAATGTAGAACAAAAGTACTATTATACTGGTAAATGTTCTCATTATTCACCTTTGATATTTGATAGTAGTGTTGTTACAGCCAATGCTATAAGCTGTTGTTTGTGCAGTTCGCTGTCTATACTGGAATCATAGTATTTACTGAAATTGTCAGACAACGATATGGTAGGATTGGTGCTTATCCATTGTTTCATCTTATTTGAATAAGAATAATTGCTTGTTAGCGTAAAGTAAACTTCAGGTCTGGTTAACAGCTTCTTTTGTTGAAATAAGTCAAATGATGTTAAACGAACACTACCACGCCACACAATCACATTATGAACAGAAATACTTGCGTTAATTTCAGCAAAATAGTAATGATAGGGATAGATTGCTGTAATATCCGAATGTTTGTGCGATACCGATAGAGTTTCAGATATTTTCTCAATACGGAGTGTGTCGATTATTAACGATGGATGTTGGTTCTGCTGTTTAGTATCATCAAACAGAGTAATCGTTCTATTTTCATTGATTATTTGAATTCCCTGCTGTAATAATGCTTTCTGTATTTCATTATTCCATAGAATGAGTTCCTTTTTATCACTTGAATCATTATCATCATTGTTCACATATGTAACAGTGATAGTATCTGGAATAATGAACCCAGATGGTGGGCTCATGCGTTCTACGGTGTGAAGTTTATTGTAATTATCAATAGCATATACCTCTGTTATACTGTTAGCCTGTGGTTTTGGTGGGATAGTTGCTGTTGTACACGAAATACAAAAAATAATTATTGTTATAAAAGTTGTAATAATTAACATTTTAAACGAAATGTGTATCATGATGTAATTCCCCTGGGTAAAAGTGTTTTTCTTATCTCAATAGCTCCATTGTTATGGTGTTCTCTGTGTGGCTCATTACGTTTCTTCACAAAATGAGTGCCTGGTGTTTTAATTCCAGATTTCTCTGCACCTTGTTATCCAGAATGGAATAAAAGACACAGCGTTTTAGACTCACTATATACAACGCAGGAATTGAAAAAAATTGACGGGGAAATATAAAAAATTTTTATTTTTTTAAAATTTTTTTTATGGTTAATACGGTTTATAGTGTTGTTAAAGGCAAAGAGCTATACTTTATTCCTTAATAGTATTATTGCTGTAAACCTCTTCCCATCTTCTACATTCTTGCAGAAATCTATCTTCTGCAATACTTGTCTGTATGCTCTCAATGAATTGCTTCATAAAATACAGATTATGATAGGTATTGTAAATGAGGGCTGCTATCTCATTCATCTTATAAATATGACGCAGATATGCTTTAGTAAATGTCCGGCATACATAACACTGGCAATGTTCATCCAGAGGCTCGAAATCCTGTGCATATATACCCGATTTGATATTGACGCGCCCTTTTGATGTAAAGAGTGTCCCATTGCGGGCAATGCGTGTTGGCATAACGCAATCAAACATGTCCACGCCATGTTTTATTGCTTCAAGTATTTCAAGTGGACTCCCAACACCCATCATGTAGCGGGGTTTATCCCATGGCAACATGGGTACTGTTAAGGCTGTTATCTGAGCATATTCACTTTTAGGTTCACCAACGGAAAGACCGCCAATGGCATAGCCTGAAAAATCATACTCCAGTAATGCTTCTACACAATGTTTTCGTAAATCAGGGAAGGTGCTGCCCTGTACTATTGCAAAGAGTGCCTGTCGGTCTGTATCAAATGTATTTTTCCAGTACTCAAATGATGTGGCTGCCCAGTGCAGAGTACGGTCCACTGCCTTTTGTGCAGCATGGTGTGTTGAAGGGTATTCAACACATTCATCTAAAACCATCATGATGTCAGAGCCAATAACCTTCTGTATGTCCAGTACCTTTTGCGGGCTGAAAAAATGTTTGGAACCATCAATATGTGATTTGAACTCAACCCCGTTATCATGCACCTTGCGTAAGTCGGCCAATGAAAATACCTGAAATCCGCCTGAATCGGTTAATATAGGTTTGTGATAGTTCATAAAATTATGAAGGCCACCCACTTCTTTGAGCAGTTCAATACCAGGACGAATATACATGTGGTATGTATTGGACAGAATTATCTCAAAACCAATTTCTTCAATATCGCGGATTGTTAGTGCGCGGATAGCACCTCGAGTTGCAACGGGCATAAAGACAGGTGTGTGCACAATACCATGGGTAGTGTGAAGAATTCCCGTGCGTGCCTGTGTGTCACGATCTTTTTTAATAATCTCAAAATGCATTGTTATAGCCTGTAGAATGGTTATAACTGCAAAAATTCTGGCTTTGAAAATTCTGGATGCGGATACGTATAAAATCCTTTGCCAGTTTTTGTTCCCAGTAACCCATTGTCAATGTAGTTCTGTAAAAATGCAGCATTCTTTTTACCCTGTTTGTCATTTAACAAATCTGCCCAGTATTTTGTTACTTTGTATACTGTATCCAGCCCAATACTGTCCATTATGCCAAATGGACCAATAGGTGTGCCCATAACACCCATAAAACTTCTATCTATATCATAGATATCGGCTACCTCATTGGCTGCAAGTGTCAGTGCTGAACTTATTAACGTCATGAGCATTGTATTGAATACATACCCATGATTTTCTTTTTTTAACACAATTGGAATCTGCCCTAATTTTTTTGCAAAAGCGATAGTTACCTCTAAAGCTTCTTTGCTAGTTTGTGGATGTGGCATAACATCAACAATCTTTGTTGTTCTGACATCATGAAAATGAAATGCCAGGAATTTATCAGGCCTGCCTGTTTCTTTTGCGATTTGTGATGGTACCAGTGACGAAGTATTGGTAGTAAATATAGCGTGTTGTGGGCAAAGAGCATTAAACTCACTGAATACTTTTGCCTTTAATGCTGGGTCTTCAGGTACTGATTCGCTTACAAAATCAACATCCTGCGCCGCTTTTGACGCATCGGTAAAATAATGTATCAATGGTAATGCACCAGATGCATTTTTTACAGTATGTTTTTCAAACCATTCGGCCAGTTTTACAATTCTTTCCTGGGCACTTTTAAGAGCATCTTCCTTTACATCATACAGGTGCACTCTATAGCCATGCATAGCGCATAAAAAGCCAATCTGCTGCCCCATTGTTCCTGAGCCAATAATTAAAACGGTTTTAATGGTGTCAACATCCATACTTTCCTCCTGAAGATTAGTGTATAGTAACTATCGCATAAAATGCAATTGTAAAATCAATGGTAATAACAAAAGTACTTTTATGTTCGTCAACTATTATATGAATAAAAAAAGGGGCATAAAGCCCCTTACTGTATTATTACTTGTACGTGTACGGTTATATCATTTAAACGGTACTCTGAGGGCATCAACGCCGACTTTATAACCACCCGATACAGTGACATATCCTTTATAAAGGTCTGTGGTGTCAGTAATCTTTGCCATGAACCAGTTTTCATTCCTTGCTTCATCTTTATTTTTTGGTGGCATTGCAATATTATTTTGATAATTACCGTCAAACATAATTACCACAGCACCTATTTTGATATCTGCTTTAGTTGCTATCCTGGACTTCCAGTAATATTTAGTCCAGATTTCTTTGCCATCCTGGACTTTCATAAATTGCCCTTCATATTTGGTCTGGGCTGTTGGTGCAGTGATAACTTTAGCAATATATACGTATATCCATCCTGAATTTGGGAATTCACGGTCAGCAATAAAATAATCTGATGGTTGAATGTAATGGGCATCAGCATCTGAAGGGACATAGTCGCTGGTAGATGTTGTTTTCTGTGTTGTTTTTGTTTCAGTTGATTTTGTTGTTAAACTATCAAGCGCTGCATCAGTAACTCTGCCTTTTATTGTATCAGTGAGATAATTGGAGTCACTTTTGCAACCTGGAATGGCTACTAATAATAAGCCAGCTAAAAGAAGTATAAACGTTCTTTTCATATACTTGCTCCTCATTAAATTATTTTACGATTAGACGTAGATTGTCTTTATTGATTTTATAACCACCTGACACTGTGATGTACCCTTTATACAGATCAGACATATCAGTAATTTTTGCCATGAACCATGATCCATTTCGGGCATTATCCTTATCTTCTGGTGCATGGTACACATCATCTTTCACATTGTCATTAAAACAAATAACGACAGTACCAACCTTACACTCAGCCACAGTTGCAATTCTTGTTTTCCAGAAATGCTTTGTCCACAATTCTTCCCCTTCGCGAACTGTCATAAACTGGGCTTCATTTTTTGTTTCAGGTTTTGCAGGCTGAATCATTTTTGCAAGCTCTACGTAAATCCAACCCTGTTTGTATGGCTCCTTGGAAACAAAATAATCATCATCCTGAATAAAGTGGGCGTCATCAAGAGCAAATACAACAAACGGGATTAAAAAACACAAAACAATCGCAATAGTGAAAAATTTGCGATACATATACAACCTCCTTTAATTATAAATATACACTTTATAACAGGTTGGCAGGTGCTAATGTCACGGTGCAATAAAGTGTTTACATTCTTTATTCAAAAATCAGTACTCTATCTGGTAACTATCGCCTATAATGCTTCATGAATATGAATGCCAGGTATATGTGCTTTTGCTGCCTGAATCATGGATGCGGCAACATGTTTTGCTTCCACGGGTGCGTACTTTTTTAAAGGTCCTTTCAGTATATAGTGTAATGGCTTTGCACACCGTTGAGTTATATCTTCAAGAAAGCGCTTTTCATCCCTCTGACCCAATAAAAGTGATGGTCTGAATATATGCACTGCATCAAATTGGATTGAAGCCACGTCCTTTTCCATCTGCCCTTTTATTCTATTGTAAAAAAACAATGAATGGGGATGTGCTCCAATAGCGCTGACAACTAAAAATTGCTTTGCTCCCTGCGCATGAGCAATTCTGGCTGCTTTTACTACATAGTCGTAATCAACCTGTTTAAATGCTTCTTTTGAGCCTGCTTTCTTCATGGTAGTACCCAGGCAACAATAGACATCATCTACCGAAAACGCATGGGCCACCGTTTCAAGATTATTAAAATCAGCAATGTATTGAAAAACTGACCTTGCCTGTAGATGTACCTTTCGCCGTGTTATCACATGTATAGCAGAGTAATAAGTATCATTAGTGAGCAACAATAGAAGGTTTGAACCTACAAGACCAGTTGCACCCAGCACACACGCTTTTTTATTCATAATAGTAATGTTATAAATGTTTGTTATAAAGTCAACTGAAAATGAAAATTATTTTTTATACAAACGTATTTTTGGCAGGATGAAAGGAGTAGTCTTTTTATAGTGTATATAGTCATTACCAAATTTGCGTATCAGTTCTTTTTCTTCAAAAAATTCATCATAGAGCATATGAAAAAGAACTATTGCCAATAGTAGTGCTGCAGCTATTCCATGATTAATAATAATACCTGCACCTGTATAATACAGTGTCAGGCCCAGTGTCATGGGATTGCGGCAAAACCTGTATGGTCCTGTAACAATAAGTTTCTGAGGGCCAAACAGAGGAACAGGCGTTCCTTTCCCTGTGGTTATTTGTGAGATAACAGCCCATAGAGAAATTAACAGGCCAATGATCCCCACTGCAGCACCTATACCTGCAAGGCCAGCGGTGTGAAATGGTGTCGGTATAATTGTAAATGAAAATAGTGCGATAGTTACTGGTAGCAGTATAATCCAGAAAATAACACCAACTATTGTAATAATAATTTTAACAATCATAGATACAGAATCTCTCTTATTATAAAATCATTAAGCTTTAGAAAAATGTATTTTGCCTTGATCATATGAGATAGTAATCATCATTAAATGTTAATAGTGCATAAGTTCTTCGGGATTTACTGGTTGCTTTCCTTTATACACCTCATAGTGAAGATGTGGTCCGGTTGCTCTACCGGTAGCACCAACGGTGCCTATCTGTTGACCTTGTTGCACAACCTCACCAGGCTTTACCAGACGCTTTTCAAGATGTGCATACAGTGTTTTTATATTGTTTTCATGTTCAATGATGATGCAATTACCATATCCATTATTCATGTACTGTGATGAAGCAACAATGCCATGTGCACTAGCCACTACTTTAGTCCCTTTTGGTGCAGCGATGTCTATCCCTTTATGAAATGAATATTTTTTGGTGACAGGATTTTCCCTGTATCCATATTTACCTGTCATTTTTCCTTTTGTTGGTGCAATTAATGATTCTTTGGTGCCTTTTTTGTCTTCTTCTGGTTTTTTGTCAGGTGTCATTTCTTTTTTTGCATATTCATCATGGTCAACCACATCAGTAGCGTTAGAAGGCTCAACAGGAACTACCAGTTTTTCTTCTCCACCAACATTTGCATTTATTTCTTTCATTAATGCATGTATTTTTTTAATGATTGCATCCTTTCTTTCAACATCAGATACATACTGCTGTTTTACTTTTTCAGTGTCAGCCTGTTTTTGCTTAACCACTGAAGCCTGAATATGTGCTAACATTGCAATAATTATAACGATGATCCATTTTTTATTCATAGTGAATAAATCTCCTTCTGAACATAGGTTTTAGAGTAAAACGTTATTCTGTAATATACATTAATCAGAAAGCTCTTATCGTTTGAAAATAAAGAATCCTTGCTTTGATCAGAATGATATACACTAATAGTTCACAATGAAAAGTATTTTTGTCATCCTGAGGAGTCCCGACTTTATCGGGATCGATGTTTAAATATTTGGGAACCTTCGCTTTTGGCTCAGGATGGCATGTCAACTATCCTGTCATTGCTAGCCCTGATACAATCGGGATATAACAATCTCATTTGCTTGTCAGCCCCTTTTTTACTGCATGTAATGACTTTGTTCTTAATTAAAAGTGATAGTGTGACTTTCAGGGGCAGCTATTATATATTTTCGGAAGTATTGACAAAAAGGCTTACTGAGAGAGAACTTCATTAATTACTTTTACTATCTCTTCAATTTTATATGGTTTTGCAATAACACCTTTGAATCCATATTCTTTATAATGTGACATCACCGGGTCATTGGAATAACCGCTTGAAACAATAACTTTTGCATCAGGATTTATTTCTAAAATTTCTCTTACTGCCTGTACCCCACCCATGGCTCCAGGGACTGTAAGGTCCATAATGATAATATCATAGGGAAAGCCATCAGCTATGGATTCACGGTACTTAATAATTGCTTTTTCCCCACTATCAACCCAATCAACTTGAAATCCATACATATCAAGCATATGCGAAGCAACCTCATAGATTGTGAAATCATCATCCATGAGCAGTATTTTCCCTCCTGGAGTAGTAATGTGCGCTTCCTGCCATGTGGGGCTATGAATGCTTTTTTCAGTAGCATGGAGATAGATGATAAATTCTGAGCCTTTATCTACTTCTGAATGAACTTCAATATGTCCACCATGACGCTTTATTATAGAATAACTTGTTGCCAGCCCTAAACCACTGCCACGTTCTTTAGTGGTAAAAAAAGGATCAAATATCCGTGATAAATTTTCCTTCGGGATACCAATTCCTTCGTCTTTTACTGTTATCCTGACATAATTGCCAGGCAACAGTGGTTTTTTCTGAGTACCATCATACACAAAATTATCAGCTTTTATGGTAATAACCCCTCCGTGAGGCATGGATTGTGCTGCATTAATGATTAAATTCTGAAACACCTGACTCATCTGACCCACATCCACTTCGCAATGCCACATATCAGGTTGTATTTCAAAATTACACCTTACACTGGAACCTGACAGTACAAACTGTGCGGTATCCCTGATTACCTGTTCCAGCGAAGTTACTTCTTTTATTGGCTCACCACCTTTTGAAAAGGTTAAAAGCTGTCTGGTGAGGTCAGCTGCCCTTTGTGCTGCATTTTCAATGCGTTCTATATACTTTTGATATAATTCTCCATCAGTAAGCTTAACTTTCAGTATTGAAAGATTTCCAATTATAGATGTTAATAGATTATTGAAGTCATGAGCAATGCCCCCAGCTAAAATAGAAAGTGATTCTAATTTACTTACCTTTTGAATTTCTTTTTCCAGCCAGTACTGACCGGTGATGTCATGCATTACAATAACTGTACCAATGATATTTCCTTCAACGTAGATTGGAGCACCCGATAGTTCTACAACTACGTCTCTATCCTGGGATTTAAATGTCAGAGCAAAGCCGCTTGTATCAAGCTCACCATATTGTAAAATCTCATTTACGGGATTTTTGAATTCTTCTCCGGTGGTAACATAATAAAATGTGAATACTGAATTGAATGGCCTTCCAATTATTGTATCAGATGATTTGCCTGCTAATTTTTCAGCCTTGTCATTGGCAAGAATAATATGGCCCTGTAGATCAGTTGCTACAACACCATCATATATAGAACGCAATGTTGCGTGTAATCGCTCAGTCTCTTCTTCAAGCTTATGCGTGGCTTCAGTAAGTTCATAATGCGTGCGCACCATTTCTTCATTCATTGCTTCCAATTCTTCATACTGAGATTGTATTTCCTCATACTGCTGTTGAATCGTATCATATGCTTCTTTTAAAGCGCTGATATCAGTGATAATGGCTATGCTGGTGGGTATGCCATCCAGGGAAACCAACTGAGCTGAAATGAGGACATCTATTATATTTCCAGTTTTTCGTTTTAGCTGTGCCTCATATTGCAGTTTTGCTTCCTTTTTTTGCAATCGGTTATTATACTGGGTTAATACCTCTTTACCCAGCTCAGTGTCAGCCACAATATTCTTTAAATCTAAATTTTCAAGTTCTTGCGTAGTATACCCAATCATCCGTGCAAATGCATCATTGGAGTAGACAATCTTCCAGTTTTGAACCAGGATAATACCATCATGTGCATTTTCTACAAGGGTACGGTATCGAGCTTCTGAAGTTGCAAGTTGTGACAGTGCCCGTTCTTTATCACGACGCCACGTATTTACCTTGTCAGCAATCCCTAATGAAAACAGTATAATCATTGCCGATGAGCCCAATTGATAACCCCATGCAGTAAAGAAATTATCACCTAATACACCAAAAGAACGCAATCCAATAAGCAACACTCCTATTACAAAGCTTAGTGTGGCAATATTGTAAAAGATCGCCTCTCTGATTTTTTTTATTTGTGCTACTACTCCAATAACAATAACTGAAGCTGAGCCAATAGCTGCCATGAGTACTGATAGCTGTGTAGCATAGTAATATGGCAGCAAAAATGGTGTTAGTGCACTAAGTACAGTTATGAGTGTCAATAAAAGTACATATGTATCCAATTTTCTTATAACAAATGGTAATGATAAAAATTCACGGGTAAAGAGCAGTATGCCAGTCATTGCAAAAAATACAGAAAAAGGATGACATATATTCCCCCACCATGTACTTGCTGGCCACAAATATTGAGCGGCAAGTCCATTGTTAGCCATGGCAAAAAGGGTTACGCCAATGATGAATATCCCTACATACAAAAAGCTTTTTTCACGAGTGGATATAAATAAAAATAGATTATAAAAAAGAAGTGCAAGCATCAGACCATAGTGCATCCATATTAGGGGTAATGTACTATTGCGCATGTCTTCAAAAGCTTTTAATCCCCACAGTTTTAAGGGTACAACCAGGGATCCTTCAGATTGTATTCGAAGAAAATATGTGTTAACACCAGGTTTTACTTCAATGGGGAATACAAATGATCTGTAAGGAAAAGGACGTGATGAAAATGGAAAATGATCACCAGTTTGTATTTCTTTAAAATGTGCACCATCGGGAATAAAAAGGGTAATATCATCAATAATGGGGTAATCATACTCTAAAAGCAATGGTACAGGTGTTTTTGATGTATTTGCAAGGGTAAAGCTTACCCATATACAGTTGTGAGAATAGCCAAACGATGGATTTATATCAGTAGATTCTTTAAATTGATTATTGTTATAAGCAGTGATAATTTCGCTAATATCAGTGTGTGGTGGTACATCGCGTAAATATTGTACATACAATCCAAGATTGGCAACATCAAAATCATCAGTAACAAATAGTGTATCACTGGCAAAAACTACGGTAACTATCGCCCACAAAAAAAATATGAATGATATCAATGTTACTAAGTTCTTTTTATCTGGCATTGTTGTACACCCTGTAAACGATGATACTGGTATTTGTGATTTAATTCAAATGTTTTTTAGGATAATTGTAACGTTATGGTGTAAAATTTTATATTGACAGTATAGTTGTAAAGTGTTTATTGGTATTTAAGATTTGTATATTCAGCAAAAGGGTTCTGTAGTATGGCACACTATAAGCTTGACGGGGCAAAATTTGAATCGCTTGAAGAATTAAAAGAAGTCATGTGGCAGTTGTATAAGGATAAAATGTCCCGTGAAGAATTTGAAAAGTATGTTGAACAGAATGTTCAGGTTAGCGAATAATTTTTTATTATATTTTCTATCACCTCACTAAAACCAGAGGGTCCAGTTTTTTTTGTTTTATATATTGCAGGGCATAACTTCTGAATGGTTTCCCACAGATCTTTTCTTCCTACAAAATAGGCTTCATCAACAGCATTAAACATGTCTGCATCATTGATGCCGTCGCCTATCGCATAGGAGTATATGGCACCATGCTTTTCCCGGTACATTGCTTTTATCACATGAACTGCGTTGCCTTTGTTAATAGTGTTATCAATAACAGTAAAAAACCTCCCACCGGTTGTTATGGCAATACCATGCGGGACAAGTTCATTGTTGATTCTTCCAATATCAAGTGGGTCAGGTGCTATACATAACACCGATGCCATGCGTGCCATCATATTCTTTGTTTCTTGTATGGTAAGCCCGGTATATGCCGATAGTTCCTGCAATGAAAGGCTATCTGCCCACTGGACATTACCGCACAACTGTTCAATAATCGTTTTATACGGGAGTAGTTGGTCATATGATTTTCCACATAAAATATAACTTCCATCTGGTTTGGCAATACCAGCGCCATTTTCAAAGACAAACGGATATGTAAGTGAAAGCTCTTTGTGCAGCTTCAACATTTCGGCATACGTTTTGCTGGAAACTAAAATAAGAGGAATACCCGTGCCGGCAAGTTTACGAATTGCCGGCAGGGATAGTGTATATGAATATGTGGTGTAATCAAGAATGGTTCCGTCTATATCGGAAAATACAACAGGGAACACATCCATGCTTACTTTACCTGTACATCTTCAGGCTTCACTAACAGAAACTCAACGCGGCGGTTTCGCCTTCGGTTTTCAACACTTGTGTTAGGTAAAAATGGTGATGTTTCCCCCATGCCGCGTGAAGATAAGCGCTTTTTATCAATACCTTTTTTGACCAGATAATCCATAACCGATTGAGCTCGCGCTTCAGAAAGTTTCAGATTATACTGTTCCTCACCTATATCGTCAGTATGCCCTTCAATCAGAACATTGTACTTCTCGTATTTGTTGAGGATTTCTGCAACCCTGTTTAAAATTGGGAATGCTTTCCCGGTTAGTTTTGCACTATCAAACGCAAATTCAATGTTGCTGATGCGAATCTTGAGTCCACGCTCTGTCACCATAACCAGTACATCAATGGGTAGTTTTATGCGTTTTGTCTTTGCAACATTTCCAGTTATATCGGTGGCCGATAGTTCCATGAAGTAATCCGCAGCAGATTCAACAAGCTCATTGTTAACCCCAATGCCATCCCACTTGAGTTCTCCCGGCACTTCAGTGCCTTTGAATGTTTTAAATACATATCCAGCTGGTGCATAGATTATCAATTCCCAGCTTTTGATTCCAACATTATCGTTAATATATGGGGTGATAGTAAGAATATCATTTTCCCCATCACCATCAGGTGAGAAAAGATCAGGTTCATAGGATAGATTAACATCAGGTGGAGTGCTATCAATGGTAAACGTTTTTACAAATGATTGTGGATTATTGCCACTTAAATATTCAGCACTGAATCTGTAGCGATAGATGCCATCATTAAGCTTTTCGCCTTTATCTGTCTTGCAGTCCCAGGTTATTGTTTTTGGGATCACCTGACCCTGAGTCTGATATACAGGTTTGTCCTTTTCATTGGTAACAACAAGTTGCCATTGAACAAGGTCTTTGGTGTCAGAGACTATAGGAGTAAATACTATAGTATTATGTAATGCATGTGAAAAATATTCCAGTGATGCGCTGATATCAACTGTCTGGTACTGGCGAGTTAAACTTATTTCCCTGATCATAGCCTGTGCTTTGTTGCCAGCATTGTCAGTGCACTGGATCTGATATATATACAGACCTTCAGGTACATCATTGCCGGCATCATCTTTACCATCCCATACTAATGTTTTAGGTACTTCAGTGCCCTGCCAGCTGTACTTTTTCACTATTTTACCTTCTTTATCGACAAATGTTGCATGCCAAACGTCATTACTCTGAGTTTTGATAGTTTGAACAATCTTTAATGTATCCTTTCGCCCATCGTTATTTGGTGAAAAGAATCGATCTTCAACAGCTAATTCAACAACAGGAGGAGTATTATCTATAGTAATAACCCCGGTAACTTCTGGTGATATGTTATCTCGCTCGTCCCATGCCATAAATGCATACACATAGTCGCCATCGGGCAACACATTTGCATTTGCGTCAGTACCATCAAAGAAAATGGTTTCAGGAACCACGGCAGATTCTTTTGGTGTCCATATTTTTTGTATAAAGCTTTTCAATGTCAGCGATTCTTCAACATCTCTATCGCTTACCCTGAATTCCTTTACTACGGTTCCTGCATCATTTTTGATCTGTAATCGCCAACCGCCAATCTTACTTGCATCGCTCACATTTATAGTAAACAGTACAAAATCCTGAACACCATCAGTATTGGGAGATATATACCGCTGACTTGCCTTTACAGCAGTTTGTGGTGGCTCCTTATCTAACCTGCCATAACGTACTTGAGTGCCAACGTAATGGACAAAATCAGTTTTTTTATAGTGTACCAGAGCGTAGTTGAATTCGGCCTGGTATTCCTGACCGGTGAGCCTGTAACCGGCGCCTGCCGTTAAATCAGCATATTCGTACGGCCCGGGTGCCATAAAACCCAACCGCACAATATATGTATTTTTATAAACACATTCAGTACCAACCTTTACTGCGATTTCATCATATTGCACAAAGGTATAGTCATTGAGCAGGCTCACCTGTATGTCATTTCTTTTATACAGTGGGAGTGTATAGCCAACGGTTACCTGATTCATGTCGGCAAAATCCCTGTCACTTCCCATGGGTAACCCTGCGTTAATAGAAACACCTATGGTTGGGTAATATAAGCCAAAACCTTTGCCAATATCGGTATTGATAGTGGTTTGATACATGCTGCCAAGAGTGATACCTGCAAAATATGCACCTGAGTTGGGGCCATTCCCCAAAAGAAATGACAGCGATGCACCCATTGAAAGCCGCCGTGTAAATTCTTTGCCACCACCCAGCACAAACTGATAGCCATTGAGGGTGTCAGAGCCGGAAATCATCCTGAATGCGCCACCAATGACACCATATGAGGTTGGGAATCCTGCAACTACTGATGGGTTGTAGTAATCAAAAAGGAGATTGCCATAGTTAAATGACCCAATGAAACGCTCTTCTTTTGCAATTGCTGCCGGGTTTATAAAGAAGGTGTCAGAGCCTAAGTAGGCAACACCGGTATCAGCTCTTCCAAACATGCTGGCACTTCCTCCAAGCAACATCAGCGCAGTGCCATCAGAGCCAGCATATAGCATGGTGACAGAGCAAATACATAGTATAGCTGTCAAAACAACACGAATTTTCATGATTATCCTCCTGTTAAGTGCGGATCTTTTTATATTTTTTTTACATTCATTGCATCAAAAATGTTTTTTGTCAAGTGGTTATATTTTTAAGCGGGGCAATTGACAAAGATCAAAATAATTAGTATTTTAGAATATACTTTATGATTATTGAGCTGATTTCAATATAAATGAATATTTTTTAATGAGGATAGAGCGATGAAAGAAGATATTTTATTAAACAAACCTGCGCCCCAATTCAAACTTCCTGATAAAGATAAAAATATGGTAGATAGCAATAATTTTAGAGGCACGTGGATGGTTGTTTATTTTTATCCAAAAGACAATACTCAAGGATGTACCCTGGAAGCTATCGATTTTACCAAAAGTATAAGGGAGTTTAACAATTATAATGCAGTTGTTGTAGGCATTAGCCCGGATAGTCCTGAAAGTCATTGCAGATTTTATGATAAACACAACCTTAATCTAATTCTCTTATCAGATACTGATCATACAGTGGCAAAAGAATATGGGGTATGGAAAAAAAAGAGTATGTATGGCAAAAGCTTTATGGGGATAGAGCGAAGTACATTCCTGATTGATCCTGAAGGGAGGGTCAGAGCAGTATGGCGAAAGGTTAAGGTGCCAGGACATGTTGAAGAAGTGTTGCAAACACTTAAATCTTTTCAGTAGAGGAGGTTACTATGAAATTACAGGAAGCTATTGAGGCACGAAGGGCATTCAGATCGCTTGCTCCGGTGACAATTACTGAAACAATGGTGTCAGAGCTTGCAAAAGCGGCATCCCTTGCTCCATCATGCTATAATAATCAACCGTGGAGGTTTGTATTTGTCTATGAGCCAGGCAAACTGGATGAAGTGAAAAAAGCCCTGGCAAAAGGGAATGAATGGGCACTTAAGGCTTCCATGATTATTGCGGTTTTCAGCAAGGAAAAGGATGATTGTGTATTGAAAAATCGTATATATCACCATTTTGATACTGGAATGGCTACAGCACTTCTGTTACTTAAAGCAACTGAATTAGGCCTTGTAGCTCACCCCATTGCAGGGTACGATGAAGAAGTAGTTAAAAAAACATGTGCTATACCTGATGAGTTTACTGTAATTACCTTAATTATCATAGGTAAAAAAGATAGTATAATACATGATGATTTGACCGAATGGCAGAAGGAAAGCGAAAAGAGCCGTCCACCAAGAAAGCCACTGGAAGAATTTGCTTTTCACAATGTTTATAAGTAAAGGGTCAGAGCAAAAGCTCACCACGGCAATAAGCACACAGACGTTCAATACACTCTTCCAATGTGTTACCCAGCTCTAAAAAATATTGATGCAGGGTAATTTTTATAGTAGGGCGATAGTTACTGTCAAAGTAAGCCCTTGACCCACCAAAGTAGCTTTCAAAAGGACTTTTCACCTTGCCTGCACG
>JARYLT010000023.1 GCA_029907515.1 Spirochaetota bacterium
AAGATGAAAATCCCACCCGTATGTTTGCTGGTGAAGGCATTGCTGAGCGCACCAATAAACGATTTCATTATCTTTCGTATAATATGCCGGCGGTGCGTCTTTCAACTGCATTTGATTCAGTTACATTATATGGTTGTAATCCTGATAAGCGTCCTGATATCTATGGCAAAATTGGCAATTCAGGTGTATCGATTTCAACGGTCGATGATGTAAAACGTTTATATTCAGGATTTAAGCTGACTGATCCCAATACATCGGTAAGTATGACCATTAATGGGCCTGCACCAATTATGGCTGCATATTTTTTCAATGCCGCAATAGATCAGGAATGTGAATTATATATTCAGCAAAATGGATTAACAGATGAAGTAAAAAGAAAAATACAGGAATTGTATCAAAAGCGTAATGCTACACCACCAGTATATAGAGCAGCACAATTGCCTGATGGACACAATGGATTGGGTCTACTGCTTCTGGGTATTCCCGGTGATATGGTTGTACCATCTGAAGTATACCACAACATTAAGAATCATACACTCAGGACCGTGCGTGGCACTGTACAGGCTGACATACTGAAAGAGGAACAGGCACAGAATACCTGTATATTTTCAGTTGACTTTGCTTTAAAACTTATGGGTGATATGCAGGAATATTTTGTTAAACATACGATAAATAATTTTTATTCAGTTTCTATTTCTGGATATCATATTGCCGAAGCAGGTGCAAATCCAATAACGCAATTAGCATTTACACTGGCAAATGGTTTTACGTATGTGGAGTACTATTTAGCACGTGGTTTGCATATTGATGATTTTGCTCCCAATTTATCGTTTTTCTTTTCAAATGGGCTTGATCCTGAATATTCCGTTATTGGAAGAGTTGCTCGCAGGATATGGGCAAAAGCCATGAAATATAAATACGGTGCTAATGAGCGCTCGCAATTGCTGAAATACCACATACAGACTTCTGGCCGATCCCTGCATTCACAGGAGATTGAATTTAACGATATCCGCACTACATTGCAGGCCCTGTATGCAATATACGATAACTGCAACTCACTGCATACTAATTCGTATGATGAAGCCATTACCACACCCACTGAAGAATCAGTACGAAGAGCACTAGCAATACAGATGATTATTAATCATGAATATGGACTTGCAAAAAATCAAAATCCACTGCAGGGTTCTTTTATCATTGAAGAATTGACCAATTTAGTTGAAGAAGCTGTTATTGCTGAATTTGACAATATAAGTGCTCGTGGTGGTGTGCTTGGTGCCATGGAAACAATGTATCAGCGCAACAAAATACAGGAAGAATCCCTGTACTATGAAAACAAGAAGATGACAGGAGAGTTACCTATCATTGGCGTTAATACATTCCTTTCTAAAAACGGAAGTCCTATTCAAATTCCTGATGAAGTGGTACGGGCAACTCCTGAGGAAAAAGATACTCAGCTTGCTTCACTGGAAGCATTTCATGCTGTATGGAAGCAGGAATCAACAGTAGCTTTAGAAAAATTAAAAACTGCAGTGAAGCAACATGAAAATGTGTTTGAAACATTAATGGATGTTGCAAAATATTGTTCATTAGGCCAGTTAACCGGTGCCCTTTATAGCGTTGGTGGTATGTACAGGCGCAGTATGTAAGTTATGGATAATGAACTTATTTGATAAAAACACATACGTTCCCTTAGCAGAGCGGATGCGCCCCAAAACTATTGAAGAGTTTGTGGGGCAAAAGCATTTGCTTTCAAAAGGGAAGTTACTGTATTCTATCTTTGAACAAAAGAAAGCTCTTTCGCTTATTCTGTGGGGCGATCCTGGAACCGGCAAAACCACTCTGGCTCATCTCATTGCCAATGCATGCAATATGGATTCATATTTTATAAGCGCTATCTCGGCCGGTGTAGCTGACGTACGTAAGGTTATTGATAAGGGGAAGGCCAATAGAACTACAGGTGTTCAAACACTCCTTTTTATTGATGAAATTCATCGCTTTAACAAGGCTCAACAGGATGCCGTTCTTGGTGCAGTAGAAAATGGTGACATTGTTCTGATTGGGGCAACAACGGAAAATCCGTCTTTCAGCATCATAGCGCCATTATTGTCACGAACCCGCGTATTGCGGCTGTATCCATTGCAGGAGGATGATTTGCGGGCGATAGTTACTGCAGCAATAGCCAGTGACCAGGAACTATCGCACAAAAATATAACGCTTGATGAAGCTGCACTGGATGCACTGGTACAGCTTGCAATGGGTGATGCCCGACGTGCATTGAATATACTTGAGGCTGCGGCATTTCTGAAAGGGCAGGGCACAATTGATAAGGATACAGTTTTTGAAGCCTACAAGGAACAGAGCATTGCATATGACAGGGCTGGCGATAAGCATTACGATACTATTTCGGCGTTTATAAAATCATTACGTGGCTCTGACCCCAACGCTGCGGTGTATTACCTGGCACGCATGCTTGTTGCAGGGGAAGACCCTGAGTTTATTGCACGGCGTATGGTAATATTTGCTTCTGAGGATGTAGGGAATGCGTATCCACTGGCGCTTACTGTTGCAACAAGTGGGATGCTGGCTGTGAAAAATGTTGGCTTGCCTGAGTGTGAAATTATACTTGCCCACATGGCAACATTTTTAGCATCATGTCCTAAAAGTAATGCCAGTTACATGGCACTGGTTAATGCCAAAGAAATTGCGTCAAGTGATGTACATGAAATTCCGCTCTACCTGCGTAATGCTCCCACACAACTCATGAAGCAGCTGGGATATGCAAAAGGCTATAAATATCCTCACGATTATCCAGGACATTTTGTTGATGAAGAATATCTCCCCAAAGAAATAAAAGATTTGATTTTTTACACACCTTCTGAAGAAGGGAATGAAAAGAATATAAAAGAACGGCTTGCCAGAATGTGGCCAAAAAAGTACAAGAAGGAGAAAGGTGAATGAACGATAAACAAAGATTATTTGAAATTTTATACCAGAAGTCATTTATGTACAGGGACAATCCGCCATTTACACTGGTTAGTGGCAAACAAAGTCCTTACTATTTTGACTGCAAGGCAACAACACTTGATCCTGAAGGTTGTATTTTAGTGGGCAGGTGCATGTTTGAATTAATAAAGGATTTACCAGCTGATGCAATTGGTGGATTAACATTAGGTGCCGATCCCATTTCACTGTCAACGGCTATGCATGCGTTTGCTCAGGGCAAAGTTTTGTATCCACTAATTGTAAGGAAAGAACCAAAAAAACATGGCACTCAAAAGTGGATAGAAGGCAATACTAATAATGTAAAAAATGTCATTGCCATTGATGATGTAATCACCACCGGTGGTTCCACCATCACTGCAATTGAACGGTTGACTGAATCAGGGCTTAGCGTCATTGCAGCAGCAGTTATTATTGACAGACAGGAAGGCGGCCGTGAAGCCATTGAAGAAAAGGGTATCAAAGTACTATCATTATTTACACGTTCTGATTTTGATAAGAAGCGGTTGGGGTAAAATTAAAAAGGTGTCCCAAAAGTTGTTTGATAAAAATTTCCTTACGCTCATTGAGTAGTTTTGCCACATTTTGTGGCAAAACTGTATCGAAATGAGCGGATTATGATAAATAATGTAGCTGGTGTTCACTCAACGGCCAATTTTGGGACACCCCCTCTTTTAATAATTAAAAATAGTACAACAATCCAACATTAAGTTTTACTATTGTTGTGTCTCTGTCAGCAATGTCATTCCATAAATACCGCAATTCAAGCATAAGTTTCCATGGACCACTTAAATCAAAATCAACACCTGCAAATCCTTCTATACCTGCATCTGAATCATCATCCATGGTGCTCTCGCTGCTAAAACTATAGTAGTTCAATGCAGGACCAAAACCTAAAAATGGTGAGAAGCTCTTCTTCCCCATAAAGAACCAGTACCAGTCAATATGGATTCCATACACGTCAGCAAATTCATTATTGGCATCTTCATTTTCCAGTGATAGGTAATCAATGCCGGGTCTGAACTGCAGATTATTAAACAAAAAGTTACCCAGATCAAAAACAATGCCAAAATTCCATGTGTCATCAAAAACATCAGCATAGTCATCATACATCTTTGAGTAACCACCCTTAATACCTATGCCAGCAGCAAAAACACTGGAAGCTGCAAAAACCACCAATATTACCAATAATAACTTTTTCATACGCCCTCCAGTATATAAATATTTCTAAATTTGAATATAGTAAATATTTATATAATTAAAATCGCAAGTAAAAAAATGTATTATATAATAAAAAAAGCTTAATCTATATCAGGCAAGTGAATAAAAAAATATTTCTTTGCTATAATCTTGTAAATTATTTTTTATCAATGATAGCCTTTGCCTTGATGTATAACTTTTCAGCTGAAAGCTCTATTGCCCTGTCAATATATTTTGATGCGGCAACATAATCACCACTTTTATACGCATACTTGGCCATAAGATAATTTAAACGGTGGAATTGCGTATCTATCTTTGAAGCTTTTTTTAATACATGGAATGCATCGTTGTATCTGTGTTTTTTTGCGTAATAATGTGCCAGGTCAATGTATGCACCAATAAAATTTGGATTGAGCTCTATTGATTTTTTTATAAGCTCAATAGCCTTGTCGTAAAACCCCTGTGATGCCCACTGTAATGCCATTTCATAGAGGTCTTCAGATTCAATGTCATCGTAATGCTTTGGCATATAGTACCTATCTGAGTTAAAATAACAAATTTTATTTTTTGAATTCCACAGGCACCGATGATTTTATATCAATGGTGAATGTATAATAATTAGTTGAAAATGCTGATATTTTCAGGCGATAGTTCCCTTTAGTAAGTCGTTTTAGAGGATCAGTATCATCAGTGCAAACAAAGATGTTGCTTTGAAAACGCCAGTTACTATCAAAGTTTTTTGCTATTTCAGAATAGACAGGTTGGAAGGGCTTTTTGGGAAATCGTGAAATATCAACAAGCGATTCTAAAATAAAAGCACAACGCACTCTTTTGCCATTCCTGTCCTGAGCAACAACTGAGATGTCAATACAGCGTGTTTCTTCAAGCAAATCAAAATATACTTCATATGTTGGGGTTTTGTCAATAAGCTCTTTACTTTTAGGAAGATCATATGAATAGGAAATAAATGTATATAACTTTACGCTTTCCCTCTTTATGTTTGCAGTGGAACATGAAGTAAAAAAAACCAGTAAAAATAACAGGTACATAAAAATATTAAAAATTGAAAGCCTATTATGTAATAAATTATTTTTCATAATCAATGAGTGATCATGGATGAATTAGCTATAATAGTATAAAAGCAACAATATACGTAAATTAAAATATAGTGTATAATAATTATCGTGATTGCAATAAAAAATGAGTCAAGAATAAAAATAATGTATATAAAATATATTTAAAACCGTGGAACATATAGAGCAATTGTATCTTTGGTAGTTATAAATTTTTCAATTTTTCTTTTTTCTACATTATAAATAAAAAGGCCATTGTAACCCGAACTTAAACCGTTAGTAGCAATAATTAGATGTTCATTATCAAGGGCTTCCATCTTAAAATATATTACTGCTGAAGCATGACCAATATTTAAAATTTGAGAATATGAACCGGGATTCGACAGATAATAAAGATAGTAGTCAATTTCAGAACTTATTTTAAATGATAAAACATATATATGGTTATCATCAGTAACTGCTACATCTATAATGCCATTATCTATTGAACTGCTATTATAATTAATACAGGTATTATCTTTAACCATAAATATTGAATTATTTGGACCATTATACCAGAAGTAGAATGCATTCCTATTTTTATATCCATTAATATAAGTTCCAGATGTGGTAGGAGCTGTAATAGGACTTGTAACCTGAATAATAGAAGAATCAGATACTGTTGCTATCGCAAAACGTAAAGTGCAATAACGTCTGTGCTTGTAATATGTTTTACGATTTTATTATCATCAACATCATAGATAAAAAGACCATTATAACCACTGGTATTACCGGATGATGCTATTACAATGTGCCTGTCATCTAGTGAGTCAATATTAAAATTTCCAATACTGCCAAAATTAAGAATAGCAGGATAATTGTTATCAGAAATGATGTGTTTTAATTGATATGTACCTGTTTCTGTAACAATTGCAAAAACATTGTCATCATCTGTAACTGTTACATCTATAAGTGAATTACCTACAGCAGTTGTTGAATTAAGTGTTGTTGTACTAGTGGGTGTAATTCTGAATATTGAATTTACTGTGTTAGTGTACCATAGGTAGAAATAGTTTTTTGTTTTAAATCCTCCAAAGGGATTATTTATAGAAATGCCTAATATAGCGGTAAATATAGGAGTAGTTGGGTTATTCATTGTATAAATATTTACATTGGTGCCATCTGGTTCTACGACATAAATTTCATAATTATTTCCTTTGAATATTCCCAAGGTATTTGCTGGGAAAGATCCAATTGTTGTTAACCATGTAAAAGTTTCAGAGAGTTGATTAATATATAAACTTGTGGTATCAAAACAGACAAATGAATCATTAAATCCTAATACGTTGGGATCGTTTGGGTTTGGAGCTACTGGTGCCCAGGTCTGTAAATCATTTTGTATTAGTATTGTGCTGGATGCATCGTATACTATAATAGATCCTCTCTGGCTAACCGATATTCCACCAGGTTTATTTGGAAATCCTGGTGTGATATTAAAGATTTTTAAATAATTAACATTTGCTATAATAAGTTTATAATTAAACCCATCATACGAAATTGCATAAGCTGTTCTTGATTTTCCACTTGCAATGTCATACATATCTAAGCGGTCGCAGGCAGGGAATATACATATACTGGTAAATAAAATTGAGTACAAAACTATTTTTATTATATTCATTTGTATACCTTAAGTAAAATTATTATTTCACGGTTTTAATAATTATAAGTCGTATTTGTTTTTTTACAAGTAAAAATAAAAAAATAATGAAATTATATCTATTTTAAAGAAAATAAGTATAATGGGATTTAATAATTATATTGGATTGTTAGCTATATTTACATGAAAACAATGCGTAATATGTTATGAAATAATTTTTAGTTTATAGCAATGAATTATATACTTATGCGGTATTTTGCAGAGGGATTATATAGAAAATTTCTTATCTTTAGAAAACTTAAGAAATAGATACTAAAAAATAATATAAACTTTTATCGTTGCTATCGCAAAACGTATAGTGCAATAACGTCTGTGCTTGTAATATGTTTTACGATTTTATTATCATCAACATCATAGATAAAAAGACCATTATAACCACTGGTATTACCGGATGATGCTATTACAATGTGCCTGTCATCCAGTGAGTCAATCTGGAAAATACCATCTGATCCAAATGAGCTTAAAACAGGATAATTACCATCTGAAATAATTTGTTTTAATATATAATTGCTCGAATCTTGAACTAAACAATAAATACCATCATCATCAGTAACAGCTGCGTCAATTAAAGATGAGCCTGTGTCTACAGTTTCATTAACAATTTTTATCATAGAGGAAGAAATCTTACAAATAGATTTTTTCGTTTCTTTATTAAATGTGTAAAAAGCTTTTTTTGTTTTATACCCTTTTACAAATGTTCCTAATAAACCAGTATTTAAAGAAGTGTTAATTACTAAATTTGTATTAAGTTTGTTAATTGAATGAATAGTAACAGTATAAGTTGTACCATTATATTCATAAGCATATAATTGTCCATCGTTCCCCTTAAAAATGCCTTCAGTAAGAGGGGATAAAGATAAAAGATAATCCCAATAGTCTGTTTGATTATTATAATAATATAAAGTAGATGGAAAAAAATTTACAAATATATTGTCAAAACCAAAAACAAATGTTGATTGAGGATAAATATTAGTTATTTTCCACTGTATAAGATTATTTTCAGAAAATGCAGCGGAGTTAAGAGTATTATATACAATTATTTCATTTTTATCATTTACTGCCATACCAAAATTTCCCAAAGAATAACTTGGAAGTGTTGTTGCACTTGTAAATTTTTTTTCATAATGTATGTTAGCAAGTATTAATGTATGAGTAGTTCCATCATACGAAATTGCATAAGCTGTTCTTGACCTCTGGCTTGCAATGTCATACATATCAAGACGTTCACACAAAGGAAAAAAGAAAATTGCAATTATAGTTATAAAGAAAAAAAGCTTTTTAGAAATTTTCATAATAATTCCTGTGTTTTAGAGTATGGTACATCAAAAATACAACGACGGATACTCTAAGTCATCAAATCTACAAGAATAATTATAAAATAATACTAAGCCTACTGAATTTATCTGGTAAAATCGTATAGAACAAATGTTGAAATTATTAGATCAATAGTTAATTTATAAGATAAATCAAGTGTGTCAATATAAAAAAATGGTTAAACTGTTACACAGGGTATAAAATCAAAAAATAATTTTAAAAATTATTGTTGCACATTTAGTGCTATGGTGCAACTAATAGCACGTTATAGTGTGACATAAACAATTAGCAAAATTTGTATATTTTGAACTATCTCATACGTATTAAAAATCTTTTAAAAGGTGTTGTTGATGTATTTAGATTCACTTGAAGTATTTGGCTTTAAATCCTTTGCCGATAAAACTAAAATTAATTTTGAAAAAGGCGTTACCGCAATCGTTGGCCCAAATGGTTGTGGTAAATCAAATATTGTTGATGCCATAAAGTGGGTACTGGGTGAAAAGCAGGCAAAGAATATCCGTGGCGATAAAATGGAAGATATCATATTTGCTGGAACCGACCAGCGAAAACCTCTGTCATTGGCTGAAGTATCACTGGTAATTAATAACACCAACCGCATTTTAAATATTGATTCAGATACAGTTACCGTTACACGCAGGGTTTTCCGTGATGGTGAATCAGAATATATGATAAACAAATCACCAGTGCGTCTTAAAGACATTGAAGAACTGTTTCTTGATACTGGCCTTGGGAAGGCATCATATTCGGTTATGGAGCAGGGTAAGATTGACCTTATACTTTCAACCAGGGCTGAAGACCGCCGATATATCTTTGAAGAAGCTGCTGGTATATCGAGATTCAAAGTTCAGAAAAAAGAATCATTAAAAAAACTGGAAGATACTACTGTTAACCTTGAACGTCTGAATGATATTATAAAAGAGATTGAACGTGAAAAAGATTTTAAATCAAAACAGGCGGAAAAAACCAAGATATACTTTGGATTACGTGAAAAATACAAGAAAAATGACATAGCGTTGCAGCTATTACGCTACAGGGATTTTCAAAAAAAACTGCAAAAAGTTACCGAAGATCGTCAGCGCATTTTTGATGAACGTGAAGAACTTTCAAAAAAGGTTGCTTTAATTTCATCTGAAAATGAAAATGATGAAAAAAGAAAAAATGATATTCAGTTGCAACTTTTTGAATGGGATAAAAAACTTCATACATATACCGTGAAGGTAGAAGACATAGATGGCAAAACTTCACGCAATAAGCAATTAATACAGCAACAGCAACAGCGAATAGCAACAACAAAGCTGCGTATTCAGGAAATTGAAGAAGCAATTAAAAGGCTTGCTGAAGAAAAAGAAAAAAATATTGAACAAAGCCACACTATAGTAAAAAATATTGCCAGTGATAAAGAACAGCTTGAAAACCTTTATGCACATCGTAAAAAGAAAATTCAGAATATCCATAACTATCGCGATACCATTGAACAAAAAAAACATTCCATTAAAGACCTTGAAAGTGAGGTAAAAAAATTACGTGAATCGTTGGAGATAGTTATCAGGCAACTGGTTGATGCCATTGAAAAACGTAAACATGAATTGGAGTCTTCTGAAGCAGAGCGTGAGCTGGTGCGTGAACGCATACATGCTGCATTAACAGGTGCTGAGGAAAACTTACAAAAGGCATTGCACAACCTTTCGCTCAATCTGGTACATGAAGCAAGTGAAGTGTTGCAAAAGATTGATTTTATTGCATTAAAACATGACATACAGCTTTTTGAAAATTATGAGGATGGTTTCAGGTCAATACTGTTTGATAAAACAGGTATCCATGCACAAAAAGAACAACTTGATTCAAGTATTCATAAGGCAAGTGCTGATATTGAACAGTTGCGAAATGATATAAGCCAGTTAGAAATAAGTATCCGTAATGAACAGGAAGAGCTTGAAGAAGTTAATAACATGATAACTCGTGTTGAAAAAGATTTATCAAAGAACGAAAATGAAAAAGCATGGATTGATAAGCATATACAAACTATAGAACGGCAGATTGCCGAAGATACCAAACAAAAGACTCACCTGGAAAATGAGATTCAAAAAATTCAACAGCAGATTGATGATCTCACAAAAGAAATTGAACAGTGGCAGAATAGCCTTGTGGAATTTAATGAAAAAAGCAATGAGTTAAAGCAACAGATCCATGAGCTTGTTACAAAGCGTGATGAAATAGAAAAACGTATTATTGGCCGCAAACAATCTTCAAAAAAAGATATGGAACAATTGCAGCGATTGGCTGACCGTATCAGTGCACTTGACAAAAACATTGTTGAATTTCAATTCAGGCTAAATTCCATAGAGGAGTATCTCTGGACAGAATATGAAACACGTATTGCTGATACAAAAATACAGGTTGATGAATCAATGTATGAAAGCATAAACAACGAATTGCAGGATATAAAAAGGCAAATACAGGAACTTGGTCCAATTAACAATCTGGCTATTGAAGAATATAAAGATTTAAAGAAGCGCTTTGAATATTACATTGAACAGAAAAAGGATATAGAAAAAGCTCGTGAAGATATACTTTCAGTTATTGCTGATATTAATAAACAATCAGTGGATTTATTTTTACAAACATTCAAAGAAATTCAGAAAAACTTTCAGGAAATATTCAAACAGCTTTTTAATGGCGGTGAAGCTATCATTGAATTGACCGATCCTGAAAATATTTTAGAAAGCGGTATTGAGATTATTGTCCGTCCGCCAGGAAAAAAGAATAAAAACATCAATATGCTTTCAGGTGGTGAGCGTTCAATGATTGCAATAGCTCTATTATTTGCAACGTATATGGTAAAGGCATCACCATTCTGTTTTCTGGATGAGATTGACGCAGCCCTTGATGAAGAAAATATTGGGCGCTTTATCAGGCTTGTTCAGAAATTTTCAAAATCAACACAGTTTATCATTGTTACTCATAATAAAAAAACAATGAGTGTATGTGATTCAATTTTTGGAGTAACAATGGAAGAACCTGGTGTTTCAAAGGTACTATCTGTTAAACTTGAAACAGCGTATGCAATGACAAAGTAAAAAAATAAAAAAGGAGCCAGGGTGGAACTTAAACGCCAGTTAGGACTTTATACCGGAATACTTGTTATCATTGCCGATATGATAGGCACCGGAATCTTTATGACCACCGGTAATATTTTAGGCATTACTCAGAATGCCCTCATTGTTATGCTGCTATGGATTATTGGTGGTGTAGTGGCGCTATGTGGTGCCTTAAGCTACAGTGAGTTAGCTACTATATGGCCTGATGCTGGTGGCGAGTATGTGTACCTGAAAAAAATATTTGGAAACCTTCCAGCATTTTTAACAGGATGGGTTTCACTGTTAGTTGGATTTAGTGCACCCGTTGCTACAAGTTCCATGCTACTGGTCCAGTATCTCAATACATTTTTTGTCAATATCAATGCAACTTCCGTCACTGCATTCACTGGCAATGTTTTCTGGCAAAAAACTATTGCCTGTGGGATTATTGTGTTATTTGCGTTTACCCATATCATTGGAGTCAGAAAGGGGAGCAATATCCAGAACATACTTACAGTGATAAAAATTGGTATTGTGATTGCGTTTATTGGTGCAGGTTTTTATGTGCTCAATAGTTCCGGCATCAGTCGTCTGTATGCACACTATGGACCACTGCAAATAAAAACCATACCATTTGTTGGATTATCGCTGCTTATGGTGATGTTTGCATACACAGGATGGAATGGTGCAACCTATATTGCAGGAGAAATCACCAATCCCGAAAAAAATCTTCCAAAGATAATGTTTTGGGGAGTAACTATTACTACAATATTATACATCCTGCTGAATGTAGTTTATTTAATGTCCACAGATGCATCATCTATTATGGGCAAAGATGAAATAGGTGCAATAGCTGCAAAAGCCCTTTTTGGTCCTGAAGCAAGTAACTTTTTCAGCATAACTATCGCTCTGATATTACTATCATCGGTTTCAGCACAGATGATGTTGGGACCGCGTGTTTACTTTGCAATGGCAAAAAATAAAATGATATTTCATTCACTGGCAAAAGTTAATGAACGTTTTGGAACGCCGGTACATGCAATACTATTACAAATGGTGCTGGCAATCATCTATGTGTATTCCGGTAGTGCAATGACACTGGTAATCTATATGGGATTTGCGCTTAATGTATTCCCCGTACTGGCAGTTATAGGACTTATTGTAGCACGCAAAAAATTTCCTGATTTGAACAGACCATATACCACACCACTGTATCCGTTAGTACCTTTAACGTACATTATTCTTTCAATCATCATGATGATTGCTGCATTGTGCTGCTGGACAATTACATCTGTATTTGCAATTGGAGTGTTGCTTTTAGGAATACCTGTTTATTATGTATGGCAAAGAAAAGTTGTCAATCAATAGAGCTTATATATTTTTTTACTTTGAAAATGTAACACATCTGTTTTAATTTAGTAATAATAAACTTATTGAAAACTATTTTAAATAATTGTAAATAATATATAGATTACGACTATGCAAACCAAACAATACACTCTTACCCCTGCAGCAGGCAAGCGCCTTATTGCTAAAGCCATTGCTGTTATGCCACAGGTGCAGGAAGCGTTGGAAAACAAAACCATCGTCATTGTTTCAGGTACTACAAATGGTTATGTTGCTGAAGAGCTTTTACAAAGCATAGGCCAGAGTGAAGGTTTTTCTAAGCAGCGTTTTTTTAGAGGTATAACACTTCCGCCACGATATAAGGTAAGTCAATCAGGGAGACTGGAAGATGGTAGAACATTTGCCGCTGATGTTTTAATAGAAAAGGGAAAATGGATAAAAGATAAATCATTATTTGAAGTAGTAAATGATTTGCAGGAAGGTGATATTATTTTAAAAGGAGCAAATGCAGTAAACATTGATACCAAACAGGCTGCAGTGCTTATAGGTCATCCGCAAGCAGGCACTATTGGTGTTATCATGCAGGCAGTTGCTGGTCGCAGAGTCAAATTATTTATCCCTGTTGGATTGGAAAAAAGAATATCAGGAAACATAAATGAGCTTCCACAGCTTATCAATTCACCACAAACCAAGGGAATACGCTATTTCCCGGTAACAGGCACTATCATAACAGAACTTGAGGCTATTCATATACTTACGGGATGTCATGCTTTGCTTTTTGCAGCAGGGGGAGTAAGTGGTGCCGAAGGTTGTGTATGGTTAGCTGTTACTGGTACAGAAGAGCAAATACGAAAAGCTGATGAAGTTATAGAGACAGTCAGATATGAGAATAATTTTGTAATTTAAAAACAATCAAAATAAACCCCAATACAATCAATATCACTAGCGAATAAATCCCAAAAAACGGAAGCAATACAAATGGTGTTATCAATGCACCAGATAATGCACCACTGTGATCGGCAGCATCAAGAGTTGAAGCTAAAAGCTGTATATCATTGGTTTTCCTGTTAAGTAATAGTGGTATAAAAGAACCGGTAGTTGCTGCAATGAGTATAATTGAAACATACAACAGTATTGCGTTATTGTAGATAGTAAAACAAAATAACATCACTAAGCCAGTAATTAATACCATAATCCTTGTAATAAAAAAATCTTTTTGTGTAAATGTGGATGCACTGCCTATTGCTAATCCTAACATAAACAATGCATTACAAAGAGCAATTTTATAATACAAAACACCAAACACATTTTGATACGCAATAAGTGCAATGATCATTGTTGCCATGCTGATAAATCCGCTTACAAATATTATGCTGCCAAAAATTATGTGTTGAGTTCCCCGTGATTTGAAATACCATAAGCTTAAAATTACTATTAGTATTAACAAAAGTATCATCAACAAAGGATTGGTAATAATACGTTCTGCTTCTGAACTGGATTGTTTTAATGAATTAGCTAAATATTCAAAGTATCCTTTTGGTAAAAGGTCACTGTTTATGACATGTTCAGATTGTAATTGTTTTGCAAGATATTCCTGTTGCGATTCCTGAAAATACATTTTAAATTCCTGGGGACTAAAGCCCGGCACAAGACTGCGTATTGTTTTTGAAATAGGAGATGTTGAAAAATTTTTTATATACTGTGACAGATAGTTACTGGTATCAGTATTACGGTTATAATTAAGTCCAATACAGTAAATAGTATCCCCTGCTGAAATAAGTGATGAAGGGAATACTTGCCTGAAGCTATTTATAACTGATGCAATATATCGCCTGAGAGAAGGATTCATAATATTGGCAAAGCCTTCAATCTGAATAATGCACACGCCAATATTTGTTAAATGTAGTTTACAATCTTTAAAAAATTCTACGGTATATAACCGATTATGCATAATGCTGTCAGGGGGTGGTGGCAAAATGATGACAGCATTATATTTTTTGCCTGTTGATTTTAAGTAATGGCGTGTATCGTCATAGTAAACATTTATTAATTGTGAGGGGAAATCTGGATATATTGAAATTATTTTTTGCTGTACAATATTCCACATCACCGGGTCAACAGTAACATGGTCAATAGAAGCACCTGCAAATGCAAAAACGTAATGCAGGAAGGCAGTATCTCCTGAAATGAGGATATCTGTATCTTTTAACACAGAGCCCGTGGAAAGTAATGCGTGAATGATAGGTCGTACCTGGTAGTCGTCTGGAAATTGTGCATACAGGTTATTGTTTCCATACAGTACAATGGTGTCATCAACACCTGCAACAAACATCATCTGATAGGGGGTACGTCTATATTCAAGTAGTGTACCAGGATGATTTGCAGCAAATGACAGTGAGAGCAGTTTCTTCTCAACGTATGATGAGTGAGCTATTACAAAGGCAACAATAACCATAGCAATAACTATCGCCAAACGCTTGATTCTTTGTTGTACAACAGTGAATGAAATAATGCAGGCAATGATGAAAAGAATAAGTGTGGTTCCTAATGGGTTAATTTTTTGTATGATTAAAAATGTAAATGCTATTCCACCAGTAAATGCGCCAAGTGATTCAAGTAAAAATACTACAGTTCCAGGATTGTTAATTGTTAAACGTGAGCATGCATTAACTAAAACTGGAAAGATATATCCAATAATGAAGCATTGCGGTAAAAGACATACCAATGCAATAACAAGTTCCACTTCAAGTGGGTAAAATGAATCATACGTGTGATAGAATATAGGTGTACAGTATAGCAGTATAAGCGAAATACATACTAAGCTCGGATGAAGTAAAATGTTATGGGCAATACTGCTGAATTGATGCGCTTGTATTTTTTTGCTTATGGCTGCACCAGCGGTGATACCAGCAAACCACAACACCATAATAATACCAATAGATAGTTCATTGCCCCTGAAAAACATGAGTAATTCACGAATCATAATTGCCTGGGCAATGCTAGCTGAAATGCCAATGAAGAATGTAGATATATATAAAAATACACGGTTGTATTTCATAGTGTCCATATACCAGGGATTGCAGTATTGCAGTACGGACATTTCCCTGATTTAAGTTTGTTTGTTGTTGTATAAAAACCGCTTCGTTCTATAACAGTTTTGCCGCAGTTATGGCAATAGGTATTGTTGGCGCTATGCCCTGGGACGTTGCCTATATACACATATTTAAGTCCTTCAGCAAGAGCAATTTCCCTGCACCGTTCAAGAGTTGATACTGGCGTAGGAGGAATATTTTTTAATTTGTATATTGGATAAAACCGTGTGAAGTGCAGGGGCGTTGTGCTGCCACAGTGAGTTTTAATAAAGCGAACCATTGCCCTGATATCATCAGGATTGTCATTTAATGTGGGAATAACGAGATTTACCAGTTCAAGCCATACATTTTTTTTCTTAGCCAGTTCAATATTTGAAAGTACTGGCGATAGATTCCCACCACATATTTCAGAATAAAATTTCTGTGAATATGCTTTGAAATCAATCTTGATGGCATTGAGCAACGGATATAACATCTCGCTGGCTTGTTTATTGAGATAACCATTAGAAATGATGACACAGGATATGTTGTCTTTTTTTGCTACCTGTACAGTGTCGTAGATGTACTCATACTGAATTGATGGTTCATTATATGTAAAGGCAATGACTGGCGTTTTGTGTTCTTTAGCCTGCTTTACAAGCTGAACAGGGGTTATATACTGGCTGTCAAGTTCTTCAGGCTGTGACTGTGAAAGCTGCCAGTTCTGGCAAAATTTGCAGCTAAAATTACAGCCAGCGGTTGCTACTGACAATGCATCATTGCCTGGCAAAAAATGATACAATGGCTTTTTTTCTATTGGGTCTATATGATATGCAGCAATACGTCCGTATACCAGGCTGTATAGTTTGCCATCCATGCACTGTCGGGCTTTGCATAAACCCCTTGTGCCGTTTGTTAGCATGCATTGATTGGGACACAAATTACACTGTACGGTTTGTGCATCAATTTTTTTCCAGTGTAAAGCCTGGCGATAGTTACTGGCAATAACATCTTCTGGCAGGAATGGAATAACCGAGCCAACCACAAGAGCTTGCATTGAATATAAACAGCTATGTAAAAATTCTTTACGAGTAACAGATCTCATATTTACAATCCAGATTCTTATTGGATAGAACCAATGTCACATTAAAAACATCATAAAATGTTATTTCATGATTTCATGTTCACTGAAAATTGCAGCAGTAAACGTGTACATTGTTACAGAGTCATATTCAAATGGATAAATTCCTGCCTTTTCACACGTGTGCTGAAAAAATTGCTGTTTTGTTAAACCATATTCTGTTGCTACCTGTGGAAGCAAAACACCCCGCCTGTTGCCTTTTACAACAATAAGGCCATCAGTTCCCAGACGCAATTCATCCAGTGATGCAATTGGTTTATATGGCGATAACACAGATATTTCAATATGTATTTTTTTATATTCATCTTTTGTAAGTGGTTTAAAGCGTGGATCTTTAAAAGCAGCATGTGCAGCACACTCAATAACGGTTTGGTATAGCGGTTTTACAGGATCAATATAACCAATACAACCCCTAAGATTACCATTTATAGTTAATGTAACAAAGGCACCTGCGTTTTGTTTACAGTGTTCAGGGATTGTTCCTTTATATTCTACTAATGTTTTATTCTTCAGCATGGTTTCAATGGATTGACGAGCTAATGAAAGCAAAAATTTTTTATCATCATTGGATATATTACAGGAACTATCGCCCAATATGGTTGTGCTTATGGTATTAATTTCACCTGTTAGTACTACAGCTGCATAACTTACCGTGTTATCGTAGTCGCCAGTAATGCTGGCTGACGTTGCATACGCTACTAATTCTTTTGTATGTACCTTTGACAATAATAATAGCCCTAACACTATTGCATTATGACCACATATTGTAATGCCTGTTGACTGGCAGTAACTATAAAATTTTTCAGTGTTTTTTGAAAGTATATAATCAATTGCTTTCATATCATCACGTTTGATGTATTCCATACGCGTATCTGGTTGCAGCTTGTAATAGGGAGCATAGCTAAATCGTTTGCCATGGTGGGTAAAATCGCTGCTTATGACAAATAGTGGCTTTTTATAGTGCGCTATTGCCTGTAATAATTGCGTAGCTGCCTGTCTTGCTTGCTGTATTGTTACATTGCCTGCAAGCACAGGAAGGATGGGGATCCCAGAGAAATAATGCTGAATAAACGGCAATTGAATTTCGATAGAATGTTCGGGGTCAAAGGCATTGTTGTTAAACGTAAAAGTATTGTTTTGGGTCAATGTGTGTATTACTTTCTGTTCAACGGTAACAACACCTAAAGGAGTTTTGATAGCATCATAAACGGGAAGGGCAAATCCAGTGAAATATTCGTAGTGAGATGGTCCTATTATGACAATAATATCAGGTTTATAGCTTGATATAGCACTATAAGCTTTTGCAGCAACATGAGCACTGTACATATAGCCTGCATGAGGAACTATTATGAGTGGAATGTGTGATATTTGCTGTGATGGATGTTCTGATGATGAAACGTATTTCAAAAGTTCATTTTTATCGGAAGGATACCATGATCCTGCTAATCTGGATTGTTTGGTAATGCTATAGCTTTCAGTGCATTGTAAAGAAAAAAGTAATATAAGTAATGCTATTACTGGTATACGATTCATGTTGATAAAATAAAATATTTTTTTTTAATTGTCAATTTGAAATATGAAATAATAGTATAAGAATTAAGTATAAATTCATAAAATATATAAATCGATATCGAATAATATATAAAAAAATTCTTGACAAAATTGACATAATATTTCGATGATTTATACATACCGTCTATATGGTATAATTCATTATAGATATGGGGGGTTTATGAAGAGGTTTGCTATTTTGGTATTAGTGGCAGGTTTTGTATTTATTGCATCAGCCGGATTCAGCACAACCTATATTCTGCATTTAAATGGTATGTGTTCTACTAACTGGCTTGATGGCAAAGGAACAGCACGTTTAGCAAGTGCACCCGGTTATGTTTCTGTAAACTGTTACGTTGATAATCGTAGTACGATAGCTTATTCGGTCAGTCAGTTTAAAACTAACTATCTTGATGTATACTGTAAGGGAAGTAACTGGTGTTATATCGTAAACTACAGTGCCGGTGATGTTATAATGGGGTATATCAATGCTAATTATGATCCACAGTGGAATATTGCGTATGTATATACAACCGCTGGTGCTGGTGGCGGAAGTGAAATAGCAATAAAAGGCATATCCGATCTTTTCACCTGTAACTTAGCAGGGCAGTTGGGTGTTAGTACAGTTCGTAATATGTATAACCATAATGATACCAATGGTATAACAATTTATCACATAGGTGGATATAAGGGAATTTTTGGTGCATCTCTATTGTTACCTGGGGAGGATGATGGCGCAGTTGCATATCATTCATCAGGAGCATGTGTAAACTCGGGAAGCTATTCAAGTCTATGTACATGTACTCACTGGACAAATCATGTTATTGCCTATACATGTACTGGTTATTACCTGGATCATTTTGGAATGAAAATGAAATTTATATATCAGTTAGGATGGTAGTTGACATTATTTTTCCTGCCACGGGCGCGGTTTGAAAGAGCCGCGCTTTTTTTCATAATTTCAAATAGCAATGTTCTTTATCCCGAATTAAAGAAATTAAAGAATACTTTAGAATAAAATGGTTTTTAATGGAAAGTATGATATTTAGAACTACGTAGTAATGGTAAGAGGATACTATATGAAAATAAAAGGGAGTCATATAGCAATACTGTTGGTTATTATAATTATAGTGATTATTATGCTGATTTCAAAATCAGAAAATAATAACCAGCCTTCAACAATTTCGGCAGGCAATAGTTCAAAAGGCTATGGAACAGTGCTGGAGCAGATGGGGCTCATTTCGCCACAGGAGGCACTACAGGATTATAAGCAATTAGCAATTTATCCCCCAAACAGCAGGCCTCTGAGTAAAGAAAACATCGATTTACTTATGCCAAATCGTCGTTATGAGCAACCATTACCAATAGAAAAAGACAGTGACATCTATTATCTTTTTACTGCAGACAAGTATCGAGTCATTGGTGATGAACCAATCACATTTGTGCTTATGGTACTTCAGGGTACAAAGCCTGACTCAGATAGGGTGCCAGTAACAATTACTAAATCAATTATTAAAAAAGGTATTGATATAAAAACTGCAAAATATGTGTCGGAGCTATCGCTCATAAAAAATAATGTTGGTGACTATACTGCTGATGTTACCTGTGCACAGGTATTTACATCGGATAAAAAAACAGGTACATACTGGGCCCAGGTTGAATTTAAGGCTGCAGATGAAGTAGTTGATGCCTCTATACCATTTGAATATTTCCCGGAAAATACCATACCGGCAAAGTTTACCGGAAATTTCAGGGACTACATAAAAAATGGTTCTTTCTATATTGATGTTGAAATTGATGTATTAAGAAAAGGCTATTATATTATTGATGCAAATCTTTTTGATAATGAACTTGAACCTGTAGCTTATACAATAGAAAAACGGGAATTACAAGCTGGCAGGCAGTGGGTTCCTCTTTTATTTTTTGGAAAAGTACTTTTAGATAAAAAAGCAAAACCACCTTTTGTGTTGCGGGATTTGCGTGGCTACCGATTCATTGAAGCAACAACGCCTGATCCGGAATTTATGGACCGGGAAATGATGAAACCGTATGATGGTGAATATAAAACTAAGGTAAGCAGTTTAGATGGTTTATCGGATAAAGAATGGGATGATGAGCAAAAACGAAAACGCATTGAGTTTCTTGAAAAAGAAAGCATGGGCGACATTGGTGTTCAGTAACTGATAACTATGAATAAAAATATTATTTATATAGTTTTACTTATATGTGCGATAGTTCATAGTATTGGATGTTCTGCCAAAAAAGAAACTCATCCAACAATCCAGCTTGTAATTCTGAGTGCCTATAATTGCAATTCATGCTCTGCAATTGATGATACTATTGAATACCTTCAGCGTATAGACAGAGCACTTGAAATAAAAAAAGTGGATATACACAATCCCGAAGGCGCAATGTATGTATCACAGTATCATTTATGGAGGATACCTGTATATCTTTTTTTAGATGGCAATGGCATGGAATTGTACAGACTTGAAGGTGAGCAAAGTCGGAGTGAGATAGAAAAAGGATTATCAATAGCTAAACAGCGGATAACAAATCGAAATAAACCTGAATAAAAAATAAAGAAACTATACAAATAAAAAATTAAAATATTGTATTGACAAATATTACTATTATAATAAATGTAGCACTATAAATTAAATAATTTTTAAGGATGGTGCTTATGAAACGTTTAGTCTTATGTTTTGTAGCAATTTTACTATTGTCTATCCCTGTATTTTCTCAGGAAGGGGACAATGTTATCCAGTTAGATGATGTAATTGTGTCTGATACTGTATTGTATCCAGGTGCGTATTATTCAATTCCAGGTAATACAGTAAAAGACAGTGTAAATACTGACCTGATAAGCGTCATTAAAAGCCAGGTACCATCATTATATACTGGGTCTAACAGGGTAATGGGGTATGGCGTTGCTCGAAGTGGTGCGGCTACAATATCAATTCGTGGTATAGGCAGATCGGGATGGGGGCCAACTACTGGAATTCCTATTCTTTACAATGGTATGGATACAACAATGGGTATTATGGGACATCCGGTTGCAGATATCATGACCATGAAAAATGTTGAGCGAATTGAAGTGTTAATTGGACCTCAACCGGTATTATTTGGTTCAAGTGCAATGGGTGGTGTTATCAATGTTATCACAAAAAAACAAAAAGAGGATGGATTTACAACAGAATTGCAGGGTTCCTATGGTACATGGAATACTACTGAGGATTACCTGTACCACATGGGTAAGTTTGGTAATATAGATTACAGTGTTGGGTATCAATTTCAAAAAACTGATGGCGACTGGAAGCAAACAATAAATGGCAAAACATACACATCAGACTTTATGCAGCATAATGGAACAGTTCATGTTGGCTATACTCTATCCAAAAACTGGTATGCATCAGTTGATAGCTATGGCATGAAGCAAAATATCAATGATCCGGGACCAGAAGGAATAAGTGCTTTAAGTGGAGTTCCACTAACAAACCAATTAAATCTTTTAGAAGAGTTTGATATTACTCGTGGTGGTGTTGTGGCTAAATTAGCCCATGATTATGGTACCTACAGTGGTTCGCTACAGGCAGAAGGCAACTTTGGTCGTCATGAATCAACGCAGGAGTCAACGGGAGCTGATAAATTTTACTCAAGTGACTCTTCATATGCAGTCAGATTAAAGGAAGTTGTTAAACTATGGCAGGGGAATACTTTAACTGCAGGTGCTGAATGGCGGCGGTATGGTGGTACAGCAAAGGACAGGTCATCAGGCACTTATTATTTAGATGATAAATTCATGTATGATACCAGCGTGTATGTCCTGATGGATCAAAATCTTTTTAAGGATGTTCTGAGTATTAACGGTGGTGCACGATATTCCTATAATTCAGAGTATGGCGATTATACAGCCTGGCAGGCGGGAGCAGCGGTTCGTCCACTGGAAAAGACTAAAATGTATACCAATGTGGCAAAAGGATTTAAATTCCCTGATATAAGACAGGTGTATTTGCAAGGAATGTTCCCTGCTATAAACCCCAATCCAGATTTAAAACCTGAAACATATACATCAGCAGAAATAGGACTGGAACAACAGATTATTGAGAAAATTAATATACATGTTGCAGGATATAGAATATGGTCTAAGGATAAATTTGTTTATGAAACTCAATGGATAAATGCTCCAGATTTTAACTACAATGGAGCTGAAGCGTCGGTTACCGTGCAAGCGTTCACGTGGTTAGCGTTCAATGCAGGATATTCGTATATTGATAATGAACAGGATGACACCTATTTACCCTATGTACCAAAACATAAAGCAAATGCAGGCCTGACAGTAAGCTACAAGGGTTTTAAAGCTGGAATAGATGGCGAATATGTAAAGGGATTATATGCTGATAAAGACGGAGTAAAAGAATTTGACAGTTACCTGGTTGCAAATGCATCGCTGTCATATACAATCCTGGAAAAATACACAGCATTTGTTAATTTCTATAATATTACTGATAAAGACTATGCTACATTTGCTGTATTAGTTCCTCCATTAGGGAATTCCTATTGTGAATATCCAATGCCAGGTTTTCATTTCTTAGCAGGGTTGAAGGCAACGTTCTAAGCTCAATACTGCAGTATTACCTATTGTATCAGATTAATAGTAGTAACACATTAAAGGTGTGCATTATGCACACCTTTTTTTATAATTTGCCAGAATAAAATCACTTGCAAAGAGGGGTATGTTTTATTATATTTAGTATAATCATTCGTGGAGGTTTTAGTATGTGGCAACGCAAACCCGGATTTGCAGGTTCATTTTATCCGGCAAGTCCTGAAAAATTAAAAAATGAAATCATTACCTACTTATCAAAAGTAACTGTAAAAAAGCTGGAACATCCTGTAGCATTTATAGTACCACATGCAGGGTATATTTATTCTGGACCAGTAGCTGCATATTCATATGCTCAGCTAAAAGAAAATCCTGCTGATGTTGTAATTGTACTGGCACCTTCTCACCGTGCACGATTTAACGGTGCTTCAATTATTACCAATGGTATTTTCAGTACCCCTCTTGGTGATATTACCGTGGATAGTACCATTGCTGGAAGGCTTCTTGATGAGGAAGTTTTTTTTGAGATTAAAGAAGCACATCAATATGAACATTCGCTCGAGGTACAACTGCCTTTCTTGCAGGTAGTTTTGAAGGATTTTGTTTTAGTACCGATAGTTATCGGTACCATTGATTTAGAATTATGCACACAGATAGGTAAAAAGTTAGCTCAAGTACTACAGGATGAGAAACGGAATTACAGTATTATAATTTCAACCGACCTTTCACATTATTATCACTATGATATTGCCAGAAAAATTGATACTACGTTTATCGAATCATTAAAAAAATTTGACGAAAACTATCTCTATGAAATGCTGCAAAGCGACAAAGCACAGGCATGCGGTGAAGGCCCTGTGTTGGCTGGGATGGTGGCTTCAAAACAATTGGGAGCCCAAAGGATTGAAATTTTACAGTATGCAAATTCAGGCGACACAGCAGGCCCTAAAAATGAGGTTGTGGGATATTTAGCTGCTGCGTTTGTTAAGTAAGGAGGTGATATGGTACAGCTCAATGATGAACAAAAGAAGAAATTACTTGCGCTAGCACGAAGGACTATTGAAGAATATTTAAAAAAAAGAACATTGCCAAAAGTAGATTATAACCATGAATTTGCAGATGATGTATTCAAACAAAAATGCGGTGCATTTGTAACACTGCATAAATATGGCGCGTTACGTGGCTGTATTGGTTATGTGAAGGGGATTAAAACTATACCTGAAGCTGTTGTTGATATGGCAAAAGCATCTGCATTTGAGGATCCGCGTTTTGAACCCTTACGAAAAGATGAGCTTGATGATATAGATATAGAGATTTCGGTATTAACACCAGTTGAACCTGTTAATGATATAGGGGAGATAGTTATCGGTAGAGATGGCCTTATAATAAGTAATGGATTCAGGGCAGGATTGCTTTTACCACAGGTTGCAACAGAATACGGATGGGATGTACAAACGTTTTTGGAGCATACATGTTACAAAGCAGGATTGCCTGCAGATGCATGGAAATGGGAGAATACAAAAATAGAAAAATTTTCAGCAATAGTTTTTGGCGAAAAGGAGCTAAACTTACGATAATTAGTATAGTGGATTAATAATGGCTTTTTTAACTACATTTTATTTACAAAGGAGTCATACGTTTAATGAATAAAATTTTAAAACAAGTATTTATTATGTTACTTATTCAATCAATACTTTTTATCTCGTGCTCTAAGAAAAAGGATTATTCTGATATAGATAATTTATTAACACAGTGGGCATATGCAATCAGAAACCTGAACTATAGTGAATATAGTAGATTAGAAGCTTATCCAAAAGATATAAATACATTCAATGCAATGTATCAGCAATATTATATTGCTAATATAAAAATTGTTAAAGTGGATGAAAAACTTCATCACGGTACGGACAACGATGGGAAGCCTTATGAATTTAAAAACGTACAATTTATAGCTTCATTATATAACAGGCAAACTGGCCGTGAACAGCAAATTGTTAATGGCGATATAAAATTAATTCGTTATATTTCCGGATCCAAAAAAAACAGAGGATGGTTATTGTCAAACAGGACTTTTATCTATCAAGAATAATGGATAATGAAAATACGTAAAAACATAAAGTATATAGTTTTGCAGTATTTGTGTACCAGTTGTCAAAGGATTGGTGTAATATTATTTATTATTCTTTTTTCACAACTAATGACTACGGTTGCTATCTCACAAAATCCCAACACCATCGCAGAGATTAACAAACGTGCCCAGGAATATTATGATAAAAAAGAACTTTCAAAAGCCATAATTGAATGGTTAAAAATACTGGAAATAGATCCAAATAATGAAGAAGTACAGCGAAAAATAGAACTTGTATATGAGGAAAAACATAAAAAGGATATATCATTGCAAAGAGCAAAGTTATATTATCGGTTGTCAAGGAAAGTGTTACCTGATAATGTAGAAAATGCCAAAAATAATTCAAAGATTGCAATAGAAAATTTTATTATTGCCTATAGAATGGATCCCAATGACCCTGAATTACAGGTATTACGCGAAGATTTAAAACTTTTAGATAATGAGATAAAACTGGAACTGGCCAAAAAGCGAATGGCCGAAGAGATAAAGAAAAAATATTATGTACTGTTGGAAGATGCTAATAAATTAATGCTGGAAAAGCAGTACGAAGATGCCATCAAAATTTGGGATGAAATATTGCGATTAGTCCCGCTTGATACAGTTGCTCTTGAAGGTAAACGACAGGCTGAATTGGCCATAAGCAACAGATTAAAATATGAAAAGATAATAATGTTGATTGCATCTGGTGAAGAATTGTTTAAACAAGAAAAATATATCGATTCACGAAATGAATTTTTGCAGGTATTGAATTTAGATGCTAAAAACAGAGTGGCTAAAGATTATATATCCAAAATAGATGATATTCTTGAAGAAAAAAGGACCTATGAGCAGCGACGTATACAGGCAGAACAGTTTTATGTTGCTGGCATAAATAATTTAAAAACATATGAGTTTGACCAGGCAAAAGACAACTTTGAAAATGCACTGGCATTAATTGACAACTATAAGGATGCAAAAGCACAACTGGAAGCGATTCCCAGATTAAAAAAAGATTATGAAGAACAACAGCGATTACTAAAACTTCAAAAAATTGACAAAACGTTCCAGGAAGGTTTACTGGCATTAACTGAAGGTAGATATAGAGATGCAATAGCAGCATTTCAAGCTACGTTAACATTAGACCCTAAGAATGAATTGGCTAAACGCTATCTTTCCACTGCACTTGACGCCTTGAGGGTGCAGGAAGAAGAAGTTGTGGATGAAAACAACCCATATTATTCCATTGTTCAGCCATTGATTGAATCAGGAAAACGCCTGTATAATCAGGGGAATTATGATGAATCAAGAAAACAATGGCAGAAAATATTAAATCTATTCCCACAAAATAGAATTGCTACTGAATATTTGCTACGGTGTGATTTAGCGCAGAATCCCGAATCATTTAAGAAATTTGCAGATAATATAGTTAATGAAGGAAAAAAGTATTTAGCTGATAGAAAATTTAATGAAGCATATAGAAAATTTGAATTAATAGCTTCAATTGATCCTCAGTATCCTGAAATTCAAAATTTAATGGCATTATCACGAGTTGAAAAAAAGAAAGCGGGTTTTGAAGGAACGGATGAAGATTTTAGAAGACGATATAATGTTGCTATGCAAATGTATCAGCAAGGTGGGAAAAATAACCTGCAAAAAGCACTGGCAGAATTTAGAGTAATTAATAATAAATATCCTGAATACATTCAGGTAGCAATAATTATTAATAAAATAGAATCGCAGTTGCGTTTTGAGGTAACTGAAGAACGTGAAGTTAAAAAATTGACACCCCGTCAGCAGGAACTTGTTCGTGAATACTATTTTAAGGGTATCAATTACTATAGTAATAATCAATTTGAACTGGCTATTACTGAATGGAGAAAGGTTTTAGCAATAGACCCTACTCATGAAAAAGCAAAAAATAACATAAAAAAGTGTTTAATATTATTGGGCAGGTAAAACATGGCTGAAGAAAAAAAGATTAAAAAAGAAAAAAAAGAAAGTAAAGAAAATAAAGGCAAAAACAACAAAGATGAACAAAAAGTAACATCCTCTAAAGAAGTTCGTTTTAGCCTCCGTTTAAAGTTTTCATTAGCAATTATTGTTCTGGCAAGCAGTATTATTGCTGTTATGACATATTATTTTATACAACAGGAATCTGAATTACTTCGTAAACAAATATTACAGTTTGCCAATCGTGAAACTGAACGCCTGGCGGTTATTGCCAGAGAGTCAATAAGTCAAAAGGATGAGTTACCTCTGGTTGGGGCTGTCCAGGATCTTAAAAATCTAGAATTTGTTAATTATATTTATGTATTAGATAACAATAAACGAATAATTCAGAATTTTGATCCTGAAAAAAATGGTACTATTATTGATGATGATTTAACCAAAAAGGCATTTGATAATACCAATACAGAAAAACCAATGCTCATTATATATAAGGATGCAAAAACAGGAATTAATTTTTATGATTTGTCACTTCCTCTATTCCATACAGTACAAAAAGTAAGAATAGGAACAGTACGATTGGGTTTTAGTGAAGAAATTATTTTATCAGAAATCCGTAAAATGACAATTACAATCCTTTTAATCGGTGCTTTTTTTATTGGACTTTCTGTAATTGGTTCAATTGTGTTATCAAGTATTATTATTAAACCAATTAAAAAACTTACTGAAGGTGCAGTAATTATTGGTAATGGTAATCTTGATTATAAAATTGAGTTAGATAGTACTGATGAAATTGGTAAATTGGCATCAGAATTTAATCAAATGACTGAGCGATTGAAGGTTGCTCAGAAGATGGAGATAGAAAGCCGTATTATGCAGGAGCAGATTGATTTAGCTCGTGAAATTCAGGAAGGTCTGAACCCAATGGGGTTTTACAATAAAAAGGGGATAGAGATTAAAGGATTTACACGAGCAGCAAAAGGTGTTGGTGGTGATTATTTTGATTATATAGATATTGATCAATACAGGGTAGGAGCGTTAATAAGCGACGTATCAGGCAAAGGGGTTCCGGCATCACTTGTTATGGTTATGATAAGGACAGTATTCGTATCATACATCCGAAAAGGTGATGTTCAGTGTGCTGATGTTGTCAAAGCTATTAATGATTCTCTCAGTGCTGATTTTGCTGTAGATAAATTTGCAACATTATTTTTCATGATTTATGACCGCTCCACCCACGAACTATCATTTTCAAATGCAGGTCATGGACCATTATTCTGCTATCGATCTGCTTTAGATGCCTGTACTCTGGCAAAATTGGATGGAGTGCCTATTGGAATAATGGAGGATGTTGATTATAAACAGGCAAAAGTACCTTTAAATGTTGGAGATATTGTTGTGCTTTATACTGATGGAGTGACAGAAATGCGAAATGCCAATAAAGAAGAATATGGGCAGAAGCGATTAAAAGATTTAATTGTTTCAAATAAACATCTCAATGCAAAGGAACTTGCTGATTTAATTGTACAGGATGTGGATAATTTCAGAGGGGAAGTACCTCCGCATGATGATATGACACTACTGGTATTAAAACGTACAGCTTAACGTATGAATTTATAATAAATCCTCCTCACTTTCATATATGGTAAAAAATTTATCAAGAGTTGCTAATTTTAATATATTTAATACATCATCATGAATATTCATTAATGCAAACTTGCCATTGTGTGCTCTCATTTTTTTCTGGCCAGCAACAAGTGCACCAATACCTGAAGAATCCATATAATTAACATCTTTCAAATCTACCACAACACTGGAATACGAACCGTCAGTTACGCTGAATAATGCTTTTTTCAATTCACTAACATTATACAGGTCCACTTCACCACTTATAGAAATTACTTTGTGTTCACCAATATCCTTGAATTCTATTTCCATTGAGCTATCTCCCAAACTATTTTACATGTATGTAATTTGTGTATATTATATTAAATTGTAATTTTAATTTCAAGCATATTTTTTAGCTAACAGGCAAACTGAAAGAAAATTTTACCCAACTGCCGTATTCTGACTCAGCCCAGATTCTTCCCTTATGTTTTTCGATTATTGACTTACAAATATACAGCCCTAATCCAGAACCTTTTATTCCCTCAGTTCCTTTTTGTTTTAAACGGGAAAACTTTTTAAACAGCTTGTTCATACCTTCAGGAGGAATGCCAACACCTTCATTAAAAACTGAAAACACATATTCGTTGTGTATCTGTTTTAATTCTATATTAATAGTGGTATCTGCTTTGCCATATTTGATTGCATTATTAACAAAATTTGTGACAACAATTTTAAGCAAATTTGCATCAGCTTTTATTTTAGGTTTTACTTCTATAGTAAGATTAAGTTTCATGTTTTTAATGTTGTTTGCATGTTCCGGCATTTCTACAATTGGTTTAATAACATCCTCATACAGATCAATTTCCTGCTGAAATGATTCTAAAGAATCAAGTTCCATTTTTGACAAATCAAGATAATTACGAATAATATCTTCTAAATACTGGCAGTTACGCAAAATTGTCTCAATAATTTTCTGCTGCTCAGGCGATAGGTTACCAAAATAGCCTTTATACAGTGTTTCGGCTGTTGTGTGAACTACCGAAACTGGGCTCTTTAATTCATGTGAAACAATTGCCATTAAATCAAGCATTGCAGCCTCGGCCTTATTCTGGCGGGCATTGATTGCATTATCCACAACATTCCGCAACTCATCTGGTGTAAAAGGTTTGGGAATATAATCAAAGGCCCCCAATTTTAGTGCTTCTCTGGCAGTATCAACTGTTGCAAAACCTGTAAAAATTATGACAGTAACATCTGGCTGCTCTTGTCGTAATGTTTTTAATACATCCATGCCACCTAATTGTGGCATTTTTAAGTCTGTAATTACAATATCATATTTTTTAGATTTGGCTTTTTCAAGTCCTTCTAAGCCATTTGGGGCAGTATCTATCTCTAAATCTTCTCTTCTTTTTAAAATCTTCTCACAACTTTTTAAAATAATATCTTCATCATCAATAATCAGGATTTTAATTGTATTTGCCATAATAATTACAACACCATTAATCAAGATTTTTTGGTAATTTAATCTATTTACATTGAAAGCACTTAATGTGTCAAGTAAATAGAAGTTTATGTACTATTTATTATACAAACCCTTAATATCAACAATATATTAATAGTGTCCGTAAAGGTGTGAATATACGCATATTTATTTATAATTTCTTTTTTGTATAAACAGCGTATCTATGAAGTGGGATAGGTCCAGAAAGTTTTTAACTTCACGCATCTCAGTGCAATGTGGGAAATACAAACTGGCTATACTATCACTCCAGTCCCATAAATGTTTTCTGTCAGGGTTAAGCCAGTAAATATTGCGTGATCGTTCTTTAATTTTGATAAAAGAATCAAGTCCAGGATCCTGGTTATTATTTCTTGCATCTCCAAGAATTAATACAGTAGTTTTGCTTGTTAATGCATCACTGTAATTCTGTATGAACTGGTTGAAGCTATTCCCATAATTGCTTCCCCAGCCATAAGTGAAATTGGTGTCGTTAAAAATTGAATTCAAAGCCCTTTCAGGATCCATTTCCCTGAATAAATCAGTAATTTCCACTAAATTGCTAATAAATGCAAAAGACCGTACCTTTGCAAATAACGACTGTAATGTATATGTGAGCAGCAACATAAACCGGGAATACTGGTTAACCGAACTGGAAATATCACACATGACTACAAGCTGGGGCCTATCAACCTTGCGATCTCTGTGAAAAATTTTAAAAGGTACACCTCCATATTGAAGATTACGGCGTAATGTTCTTTTAATATCAATCGTGCCCCGTTTTACCCGCTTTTTACGCAATGAAATTCTGTTTTTCATCTTCTGACCAAAGCGCTTGATAAACTCACGCATTTCTTTGATTTCATCAGGTTTCAGCTGATAAATATATTTGTTCAGAAGATAATCTTCACGTTGTTTTATGGCACTGCCCATATTGCGTTCAAACATTCTTCGTCGCAGCATACCCATAATAGCTTCAAATACCTGTGGCGATAGTTCCTGTTGAGTTGAGTCATCGGCGCCACCAGAAGCAAAACGCGATCTTCTGTTGAAAAGCGACAAGCCTATTGCACCACCAGCTTCTGACGATTGTATTTCATCAATAAAAATTTTAGTTAAATATTCATTAGATTTTTTGAAAAACGATTGTGGATGTGAATCTAGAAAATCATCTATGAGAGATTCTAATAAGGATTTTTCTTCCTGGGAAAAAATGAAATCATCAGCATTAGTATGTGAAGCATAGACTTCCAGTAATGAATCATTCCCCTTTTTTCTCTGGAAAAACTCTTCAAAGCATTGATTGAATATGGGTATATCAGTATAATCCTTAATTAATGTGGTTGCAAGGGTTTGTTTGAAAATTTCTTTTTCTGCAATTGATATCAAAGGAAGGGCATGCATCATATCCATTACTTCAACAATGGACAGGTTAACGCCAGCTTTTTTTAATACTTCAGCAAATTCAAAGAAAACACCTTTAGCTTTGTCTTCTTCATTAATGAATGCTTTATCATATATCATGGTTTAATGAACTATTATGGTATTAATATTTTTCTTAACCAGTTCAATATCCTTTTCATATTTTAAAATAAAATTTAACGTATCAATTGCAATATCCCGGTTTAATACTTCACAGCCAAGAAGAGCTAATGCTTTTGCCCAGTCTAATGTTTCGCTTATACTCGGGTCTTTTTTCAACGGTAGTTTTCGTATTTCATGGATAGTATTAATTATTTCTTTAATGAGATAGTTACCACATTCAGGAACTTTTAATTTTACTATCTGCTCTTCAAGTTCCTTTGTTGGATAGTCAATGTAAAGATGAAGACACCGTCGTTTAAGTGCATCAGACATTTCACGTGCGTTATTTGAAGTAAGCAGTACAAAAGGTTTGTTATTTGCAGTAATAGTACCAATTTCAGGGATGGTAACCTGAAAATCGGATAACACCTCAAGCAAAAAAGCTTCAAATTCAGAGTCAGATTTATCAATTTCATCAATAAGCAATACCGAAGGTGTTTCATTGGTGATAGCTTTTAAGATGGGGCGTGCTACAAGAAATTTTTCTGAAAAGAATACGTCTTCTTCGGTTGACAATTTGTTCACTGCATCTTTTAATGTAGCCTGATCTTCTAAGATTTTTGATAATTTATCCTTAAGTATCTGGGTATAGAGAAGCTGTTTTGCATATTCCCACTCATACAGCGCTTTTGCTTCATCAAGGCCTTCATAGCATTGAAGGC
>JARYLT010000024.1 GCA_029907515.1 Spirochaetota bacterium
AAAAAAATTAAACTGACAGAATAAATTATTTTTCCATAAACGGTCTCAGACGTCCTGTCTTCGACCGCCTTGTTGCTAACCAGCGCGCCGCCTTCATAAAACACGGCGTGTTGCGCGGCGGCGGAGTACCGCCTTGGCCTCCGGCATATTTTGCCTCCGCGAGTACGCTCCGGCAAAACATCGCAAACGCCGGTGACGTTATATGCCATAGCCAGCCCAACTTAACGGGGCGCCCGCCGTCCGTGGCGGGCTTAATAAAAAAGGAGATATTGGATGGCCATAAATTATATTAAACCAGAAAAATTAAACTTAAAAAATCACCCTGAATTAAATGAAAAATGGGTACAGGAAATAATTGCCCAAGATCCAAGTATACTCGGATTAGGTAGTTTAATATTAAAAGATAAAGAAAGAATTCAACCTCATGCGGGGAGATTAGATTTATTATTACAAGATGAAGATGCTACAAAGAGATATGAAGTTGAAATCCAATTAGGTAAAACTGATGAAAGTCATATTATTCGGACAATTGAATACTGGGACATTGAAAGAAAACGTTACCCACAATATGAACATTGTGCTGTTATTATTGCTGAAGACATTACAAGCCGTTTTTTGAATGTTATAAGCCTTTTTAATGGTGCAATACCTCTTATAGCAATTCAAATGAATGCTATAAAAGTTGGTGATAATACATCACTCATGTTTACAATTGTCTTGAATCAATTAACTCTTGGCTTTGTTGATGAAGATGAAGAAGTGTCTGAAGCAACTGACAGAAATTATTGGGAACAAAAAGCTACGAAACAAACAGTTGCTATGGCTGATGAAATTCTTGAATTCGTAAAAACAATTTCTCCAGATTTTGAACTAAAATATAATAAATTCTATATAGGTCTTGCAAACAATGGACAACCGAATAATTTTGCTTTATTCAGACCCAGAAAAAATTTAATGAGATTTGAATTACGAATACCAAAATCAGATGAAATTGAAAATAAAATTGAAGCGGCGGGTTTGGAAATGCTGGATTATGATAATAAATGGGGAAGATATAGAATAAAACTCAACAAAGAAGATATAAAGAATAATAAAGAATTTATTATAGAATTATTGAAAACAGCTTATGATAAGTGATAACGCCTTCGCCGTCCTGGCTCCGGCGACTTTGCTCTATCAGGGCTGGCTACGGCATATAACTCAGCGTATTGACTGCGCTCCCTTTGGTCGCTTGGCCTACGGCACATTTGCCTCCGTTTCACTTCGGCAAACGTTCAATACGCTGCGACGTTAAGTGAAACAGCCAACAAACTTTGGGCGGGCGTCCTGCCCGCCTTGTTGGTAAATTAAATTAACGTTCAAAGGAGGCGGTTATGCCAGATCAAGATCAAGTCGTAAAAGGGAATGATGAAAAATTTTGTTCATCATGCGGAGCTGTAATTAAAAAAGAAGCTGAAATTTGCCCAAAATGTGGAGTAAGGCAAATGGCGGCACCAGGTAAACAGAAAGCAGAACCAAAAACTTATTCAACAAAAAGCAAAGTGTGGTGGGGTATTTTATCGGCTGGTTTATTAATAGGTGCTTTCGCATCATTGAATGTACCTAAGAATACAGCCTTATTATTTGTACCATTGTTTTTAAGTGGCTTATTGGTGAATCCACTTTTAAATAAAATGTTTGCAAAGATAAAGATATTAAATGTTCCGTCAATTCGTTTAATATTAAGTGTTGCCATTGGGGTATTGATTGGGATGAATCTATCAGGGCCATCGATACCAAGTGATTTTCAAAAAGAATATGATGAACTCGGTTCTCCCAAAATTATGTATCAATGTGGAGATGATATTGCATATTCTGCTGGTGTGGGCATAGCTGCCACATACAATCATCTGGTAGATGAAGCTAAAAGAAAATGTGGTGGTAAAGAATTTAAAATTTTACAATCAAAACAATAATTTATTGTTTGAATTTATTTGCAACATTCGTGTGCAATAACTGTTGTGCGCGAATGTTGCAATATTTTGAATTGGTAATTGTATGGAAAATAAAATTAATATCTATTTCAATGACTACAAAAATCAATATGACAAATATCTAGAAATTATGGAGAGTGATATCTTTCGTTCTCTTCGGGTTTTTGACATAAGAATGAGATTATCTCTTGATATAACAGTCACTTTCAATGGTTCTATTTCATACACAAAAACTAAAGGTGTAAGAGATACATATAGTCTGATATTCAACTTGCTTGAAGTATTTTTTTCATTAGAAGCATTAAGGCACTGTGGCCATGAAATGGGTTATAATAGTAATAATGGCCCTATTCAGTCATTTTCTCTTGAACTTATAAAAAATGCACAATTAAATGATGATATAAAATATTATTCAGAAAAATTGAAGTCTTTATGTAAATCTAAATCTTTCTATAATAATATGAATCAATATTTGAATAGATTTATCAATGATCAACGAATAAAAAGTAACATTATTAAAGAAAATATCAGAAATATAATTACATATTTAGAAACTAAAGATTTTGAATTATCTGGTAGAGAATTTATAGCACTTGCCTATGCAGAAAGGAATATGTATGTTCACAATGGTGAGACAGCTCGCATGGGCATGAACAACTATAATCATAGAAAAGAAATTTTAAATATTCTATATGAATACATATCAATTTTTACATTAAAAATAATCACTTATATTTTAAAAAATGAAATATCTAAAAATGGCTAATTTTTTCTCCAGCCTTCGCCATCCGTGGCTACGGCTGGAATATACTGGTTGCTTTTGTTGGCTGCTTCACTTAACACGGGGCATAAGCGGCGCTCCCTGCGGTCGCTTGGGCTACGCCACATTTTCACCTCCGCTATCGCTACGGTGAAAACTTCTTATGCCCCGGAAACGTTATATGAAACGGCGTGCCCAACTTTTTGTGTTTTTGCCCCCGTAAGAAGCCCGGCATCCGTGCCCGGCTATGGAAGTAATATATTATGACTAAAAAGAAACTAAAATGTATGCTTTCTAGGAAATGCAAAATATCTAAAAAGATGCTCTTTATCTTCCACTAACCATGCAATAGCTTTCGGCGCTTTTGCACTATAATCAACACATATCTCTTTCAGAAATTCTTCCGCTGCAAGCCTCGTTGTACTGTTCCATAACCGATGCAATTTGGCCTTTAGTTCTTCTTGCACATTCTTAGGACATTCTTTAAGTATATTTTCCGTCGTATGTACCGTACACCGTTGTAATTTCTCTTCACCAAAGATTGTCATACGTGTTATGCCTGCCCGCTCCAAACTACGCCGTATCTTCCGGGTTGATAACCCATTGCTATACAGTGAACTTACCAACACTGCTATTAGACCTCCAGTGTCCTGTGTACCATTGCTCTTATGGGATCTGCATACTGCTGTACAATTTCTTCATACCGACTCACTAACAAATTATTGTTGCAATCATTCTCTTCATACGTATACGTTGGTTGTAGCATTGTGCTCCTCCTATAATAACTATTTTTGGTTAAGTCTTTATTATCGGGTAGGAGTACAATGCTTCTTTACAAACATCTTTTACACACTCTATGGGACATTACCGTATTCTCTTTTAATTTTTTCAAAACCATAGCTTGATTCAAATTCCCTTTTCATGAAAAATCATTTAATTAGGTATGACTTTCATTACATAATATTTATTGACGCATACAATCCATTAATATGATATAAACACTACCATCACTTAAAAAATTGTAAACACCATTCAAAGCAGTATACTGTTACTTATACAGTGTTTATTTTGCCATTCTGGGAGGTACTGATGATTACACCTGATGAAGCCATTAAGATTATACTGTCACATATACAGCCATTACCAGTTGAAAAGGTTCACTTTACCAATGCATCAGGTCGCATCTGTGGAGAAGCTATGTATGCTACAGAAAATATTCCCTATCACACCAATTCTGCCATGGATGGCTATGCGATAGTAGCCAGCGATACACTCAATGCCTCAAATAACAATCCTGTCACAATGCCCATTGTTGGGGAATACCAGGCAGGAATTATTCACAATCCCATACCAATAAAGTCAGGAGAGGCTATCCGCATCATGACTGGTGCTCCCATACCTCCAGGTGCTGATGCCGTAGTTGAAAAAGAAGCAACAACAGAAGATAATAATCAGGTGACGATATTTCGCCAGGTAAAAGATGGGGAAAACATTCGACAGGCTGGTGAGGATATCAAAAAAGGTGATTGTATCGTTAGCCGGGGGACAAAAATTACACCTGCAATCGTTGGTCTTTTAGCATCAACGGGCAATGTTACAGTAACTGTCGCCCAAAAACCCCATGTTGCAATACTGGCAACAGGCGATGAGATTTACGAACCCGGTACCCCCCTTAAAGAAGGCATTGTCATTAATTCAAACGCATACACGCTGTTGTCACTGGTGCAGGAATATGGTGGCATACCACATTATGTTGGTATTGCCCGTGACAGCATGGAAGCAAGCAAAGAAGCACTGACACAAGCACTATCGTGCGATATCATTATTTCTTCAGGTGGCGTTTCTGAAGGTAAATATGATTTCGTGATCAGTGCTATTGCTAAACTGGAATTTACGCTTTTAGTTGAACGGATTGCCATGAAACCGGGTAAACCCTGCATATTTGCCCATAGGGGCAACACATTGTATTTTGGACTGCCTGGTAATCCTGTATCGTCAATGGTGTCTTTCATTCAGTTTGTGCGGCCTGCTATACTGGCCATGCAGGGTGCAAAAGCTCTCCAAAAACCGCTTATTAAAGCCATATGCCAGGAACCTATAAAGCGTAAAAACGATGGCCGAACGCATTTCATCCGCGGTATAGTATCGTTTGAAGGTGGACAGCCAACTGTACGCATAACAGGACCACAGGGTTCAGGGATCTTGCGTTCTATGGCACTGGCAAATTGCCTCATTATACTGCCACCTGACAGGCTTGCTGTTAACCCTGGTCACTTAGTTGATGTTCAGCTTATATATCATCCCGAAGTGTAATCTATGATTAAAAAAGCAGTAGCACTGTATTCAGGTGGCCTGGATAGCCTTTTAGCTGCAGCCATTATTAAAAAACAGGGCATTGAGGTTATTGGGCTTCATTGTATTTTACCTTCAGTTGACCCTGCAATAAACCCTGATAGTCTTAAAGCCTCACAGCTTGCCAGTCAGATTAATCTTCCTCTTGTGTTTTATCGATGTGATGATGAATATGCAAATGTTATTGCGCATCCCAAACATGGATACGGTAAAAACGCTAACCCCTGCATTGATTGCAAAATCTTTTTTTTACAGAAAGCCAAAGAATACATGGAAAAGCTTAATGCTTCCTTTGTTATTACAGGAGAGGTTGTTGGTCAGCGCCCCATGTCACAGTATAAATCAATGCTCAAGCACATAGAAAAAGAATGTGGACTTGAAGGGCTGCTTGTGCGGCCACTATCTGCAAAACTTTTACCACCAACCTATCCTGAACAGGAAGGGATTGTTGATAGAAACAAACTCTATGCCATTGCCGGGCGTTCACGCGATAAGCAATTTGAATTAGCGCAGGAGTTTGGTATAACACAGTTTCAATCGCCAGCTGGTGGATGCTTTTTGACAATGCCCCAGCTTGCTTCCCGTGTTAAGGACGTAATAGCACATCCGCCATTCAATGCATTAGACCTTTTTCTGGCAAATGTTGGCAGGCACTATCGCTTACATGAACATGCAAAAATAATTGTAGCACGTAATGAAAACGAATGCACCATACTGCAGCGCTACAAACAAACCGCTGACTTTTTTGTGGAACCATCATTTAAAGGGCCCGTCATCTATGGCAAAGGAACTATCCTTCAAAGTGACTACCCGGTACTTGCCCAAATGCTGGCACGATATGGTAAACCAGCACCAGATGAAAATAGTGTTGCATTATTTATAATGGGACAGCACACTGCAACATTAACTGCAGATAATCCAGTTGACGACACAACATTATCAAAGATGCGCATCTAATTATATGACAACCATATCCCGGTTTTAGTCTTTACTATGATGAATGTACCTACTATGTAATGAGGAGAACCATGAAAAAAACAGTATCATTTTTAGTATCCGGGCGAGGATCAAATTTTCACGCCGTTGCTGAAGCCATCATAAAAGGGGAGATACCTGCAACAGTGGGCATTGTTATTTCGGACAAGCCAGGTGTAAAAGCTCTGGACATTGCACGAGAACTTTCAATACCAGCTTTCTTTGTTAACCCAAAAGAGTATCCCACCCGTCAGGACCATGAAAAGGCAATGGCAGATCTTTTAAAGAAATATCATACCGATCTTGTTGTAACTGCTGGGTATATGCGCCTGTTAACTCCATATTTTGTAAACGAGTTTAAAAATAGGATTATCAATATTCACCCGGCACTACTCCCATCATTCCCTGGTACTCATGCTCAGAAGCAGGCACTTGACTATGGCGTTAAAATTTCTGGATGCACCACACATTTCATTGATGAGGGTACCGACTCGGGGCCAATTATCTTGCAAAAAGCCGTGCCAGTGTATGACGATGATACCGAAGACACACTCTCAGCACGTATCCTTAAGGAAGAACATCAAATATTGATTGAATCAGTAAAGCTTTTTTGTCAGGATAAACTTAAAGTAAACGGAAGAAAAGTTTTAATTGTGCGATAGTTACTGTTAATGGTATCGTTGTAAGTACTTATCATTTATAAAAAAATACTTGCATAAAAATTCACTATACAGTATAGAGTGAGTATTCCTGAATCCAGTTTTAAAATTTATTCAAGGATAGTCATAGTGCTATTATGGACCCAGATCATAGCGTGATTAGCTTGATTCAGGATAGACATATTAAATTGATTCCAGGTAATGCAGTTAATGACAATGCAGACCATGCCGACAAGATTGCCATGACAAAAGTTGGCATCTGGAATCATGCTAAATAAACTATATTTCTGGAGGAACTGTGTGGGGTTACTTTCTATAATGTTACTTTGTATTTTTTATACAATCCTCATTGTTATTGTGTATGAATACTATAAACTTTTTAATTCAAAGGATGAATATACAAAACAGGAATTAAAACAGGCAGTTTTCCTTATTCCAGATCACTGGATACCACTATTATCCAAATTCAGATTATACCCGGTATATGCACTTGTTTCTCTGGTGTTTGGCATTTTAATCCCGTTACTATCAACTAACTGGTTTTTCCAGTCATCCGTATTTTGCATTCTTTTATTCATTATACTCCCACAGATACGCAGGTTGTACGAACCAATGAAGGTTACTGTATCTGATTCATTTGTTGATACGGTAGCCACAGCCCTTTCTGAATACTATGAAATTATACTGCTTTTCTTTTCAACTGGTACTTTGTCATCACTGACATATACCTGGGTTACTGAAAAAGAGCTTTCATTTTTATGGTTTATGTTTAATGCTATTATTATATGTATTATCATGTTTTTCATGCTGGCTTCGCTGGATAAGGAAAACGTGTAAAAAAAATTTTTTTGCACTATTATACAAAATATTTGTACTATCATATATTAATTGAATAATATGCTAAGAGGAGTACTGGGATTTAATACCTAAAATATTTTTTTTTATGTTGACGTTTATTTTTATTTTTATTACTATTTGCCTTAAGTATATGGCATGTCCCTATACTCGCTTAGTTTATTAATAATATAATATGGGGTTAACCCCTAAAGAGAAGGAGGAGCTGTTTTATGAAAAAACTTTTTTTACTTGCATTAATTGCTGTAGTAGCAATTAGCTTTACAGCATGCGGATCACAAAAGATGGGTGGTCAGGTTAAAGGTGAAACGTTTATATCCGAAGGATGGGTAACACCCGATATTTTCAGAGTAACTGCCACAGGAGCACCAAAACCAGGATTAAAAAATAAAATCCAGCGGCGAGGGACAGCTAAAGAAGCAGCTATTATTATGGCTGAAAAGCGAATAATTGAAAAATTTGTTGGTGCCCGTCTGGAAGGTGCTGCTGGAGCTGCTGATTATGCATCTACCGGTGTTGCAGTTGCAAAAGAATTTAGTGGCCTTGTAAAAGGTGGAACCATTGTTAAAGAGACCTATGACGATGATGATAACTGTGAAATCGTATATCAGGTTGAGAAAAAAGGTTTAAAGAAAGAAGTTGAAGGCGGAGCTTACGAGCGATAATTCAATTTCGCTAATTTAAAATTAAAACAGGTGCATGAGCACCTGTTTTTTTATTTTGCATAGATCCTAAAAAATTGTTAAATATTAATGTGGCCACATACCACTGTGACTGCCTTCCCACCAATATAGACCCGTGATTCACCTACTTCAACTTTTAGAATACCCCCACGCTGTGAAGCCTGGTAAACGTTAAAAGTATTCTTTTTAGTTTTTTTGCCAGGAGGGACCAAAGCAGCTATGTGCAGATCCAGTAACGGGATCTTCATTTACCCCAAGACCAGGGCAAAAAAATCTTGATACAAAGTCAAATTCCTTTCTGGAAGATTTTGCTGTTATTAGGCACCTATGCTACCCATTTTTTTAAGGCTTTAAAGTCAGGATTGATTTCTAAAACCTCTTTCTCTGTTTTAACTTCAATAAGGTAATCCATCCTGTTTTTCCCTGTATATACTGGTTTAACACCCAATGCTTCAATAACCCATAGAGGAATTGAATACTCTGTGGCTATCTCCTGAGGAAAGTCCATCGTAATTATATCATCTTGTTTTTTTACCCAAAGCAAACCGCTTTTGGTATGAAATTTTGGCTCTTGTTGCGCTGAAGCAATATGCTGTTCATACAACACATGAGATGTAGCCAGTGTGACATGGCCACACAAATCCACCTCTTGAAGTGGGACAAACCACCTGAGTAAAAATTCATTATTATGCGGCAACACAAATGCAGTTTCAGAGCAATTCATTTCACGTGCTATTGCCTGCATTAATGCATCTGGAAGAGCAGAAGACAATACACATACTGTAGCAGGATTTCCTTTAAACATTTCCGATGTAAAGGCATCAACGATAAATACTTTTATCATTCTTTAGCTCCTTTTTCCAGGTAAGTAAAATTATTATAGCAATCATTAATTGCACTACAGTCCTGAAATATTTTGTTTCGTTGGGAATGTCTATTATTTCACCAAAAAAATTTATACAAAAATGTAATAGAACACCTTATAAAACTTTTCCAGTAACTATCGCCCCTGAGCCTTGCAAGAATAATCCCCGTTGAAGAAGGTGCTATGCCGCCACCGATATATAATAACATACTTACAGGATGAGTAACTTGCAAACTCAAAAAAATTGGGATAGACCATAAACTCCATGACCATAAAAAAGTAATTGCGAAGTAAATAGCATGCTGTTTCACTTATTGAATACCTTTTGATATAAGCTTAAATATAACAGTATTAACTTATTATATCACTGAAACATTATAATCTCCTTATCATGAAAAGTATTTGCTATTTTCGTATATAAAAAATAAAATCCTTACGAAAAAATGATTCTAAAATTTTTTTATATTTTTTAAAAGGTACGGCAAGCATTTTTATGAAAAATAAATTATTTGCTCTTTTTTTAATACTCACAGCACTACAAACCATTGTACAGGGATATTCAATTCTTCCTGACACAATACATAGCAAAAAACATTTTGTTAAAACAACAAAAGAGCTCACCTTTGCTCCTAACTCAGTAATAAGAGCATTTATTATTAAAAATGCTTCTATTACAAAAAATAATATTACACTGGAAGCATACCATACGTTTAAAAAACCGCAGAATATAAAAAACCCAATTACCAGCAGCGATAGATTGTCGATAATCAATATTTTGCATTCAATTAGCTCAATGCAGGGCATTAAGTATTACTCACAAACAAGAAAGAAATTACGCATACTTTTTAACAAATCGTATGTTATAGATTATCCTTCTTTAAAACAATTAAATGATCCTGTCATCAAACATTTGCAGCAAACCTATACTTTTTATACACTGCAGGAAGATAAAACGTTTGGCAAGGTCACTTACCGATATACCATATACCAGATACCTGAATTTATTCTATTAAAAACTGAAAATGTAAACCATATTAAATATTCGATGATGCCCGTTGTTGACAAACGAAAATTTAAATTCTTTTTATTTATCCTTGATAAGGGTGAAGACATTGCCCTATACTGTTTATATTCCATAGATGTGATAGGCGATAAAGCACTTCCTTTGCAAAAGGTAAGGGATTCATTGTTCAACCGTTCCGATGCTATCGTTTTATGGTTTTACAATAGGCTTTACGGGAAATAATACATTAATAGTATCAATAAAAAAAGCCACTCATTGCAGAGTGGCTTTTTTTATAATAATATTTATGATTGCAATCCCGGCAGCGACCTACTTTCCCACACCGTTACCGGTGCAGTATCATCGGCGATGAGGGGCTTAACTTCTGTGTTCGGAATGGGAACAGGTGTTTCCCCCTCTCTATAACCACCGGGAAGAATTTACTTACCGTGTGAATGGACTTATAAAAAGATAGTCAAACTTTGTCAATAGAATTTATGAAAAATTTTTAAAAAATTTAACAATAAATTCTTTTATTAGATTATCACAAAACCGTTGTTGTTCAAAAAAAAGTTGAAATTTTGAATCAAAAATTTACTATTTAATCTTAAAAAAATAGCATTACTTTGGGAGGATATACTATGAATCTTGAAACCACCACATGCATTTCATACGAGCATCTTGACATCATTCAGCGTTATGCAAAACTACATAAACTGTCTTTGAGTATGTTTATTATAAATTTTATTAACTATGTTGTTTCATATAAAACCATCAATACAAAAGCATATTCACGCTTGTCTTACAGAACACGCTACTCAGGTAACTGGAAAAGGCTTCACATTGTGTTACTGGAACATGAATATGAATTTATTATGGATGTCAGGAAGGTTTACAAAATGTCTCTGGCAAAGGTTATTGCATACTGCATTGATAATTATCTTTATGACTTTCTCAATGCCCTTGAAAAAGAAGATAATACCGATAACTATCGAGTCAGTGGTTATAGTTTTCATGTTTTCCTTGAAGAGGGAATTCAATGCTGCCAGTTTTATTGGGGACCACATCCTGAAATATTAAAAATAGCAAATGCCACACCATAAACTTTTTTATACTAGCCATATAAGCTATACGCAAATTTGTCTTGTTTACACGCAACAATGAAGTATATTTAATTACAATACTGGTATGCACGTGCATCATTAAGCTATGGAAAAAGACAGCATTATATCAACCACAACACAAAAACTTATCTCTATCGTTCCTGACGGATACAAACCTATGCGATTGGATGTTTACTTGGCAGGACGTTTTACCTATCTTTCCCGCTCACGTTGGCAAAAAGAAATCAAAAGCGGTAAAATCTTTGTTAATAATATACCGATAACTATCCCTCATTATATTGTATATCAGCACTATGTCATTGAATATAAACGCCAGCCCGTTGAAGAACCAACTGTTGACCCCCATTACACCATACTCTACGAAGATGATTACATTATTGCAGTTAACAAAAGTGGCAATCTTCCCACTCACCCTGCTGGTAAATATTTCCACAACACACTTACCATGCTATTGTGGTCACACACAGGCATTCAGTGTATGCCACTCAACCGCTTAGACCGCGAAACATCAGGTGTGGTCGTGCTTGCTAAAAGCGGGCGCATTGCCTCAGCATTTTTACAATACTCTAAAACTATCGCCAAAACATATTATGCGATAGTTATCGGTAATTGTTCCTTTACCAGGCTAACAGTTGACACCCCCATAGGAATATCACAGAACTCACGTATTCGAAAAAAGCGGGCAGCATATACCGATGCACAGTGGCATGCAGTTACCCATTTCACCGTAATTAAACGATACAATGGTTACACACTCATCAAAGCAATTCCACAAACAGGGCGTACCCACCAGATACGCGTACACTGTGAACACATAGGCCACCCAATAGCTGGCGATACACTGTACTGTAACCATGATGACGATTTCCTTGCATACATACAATCACAAGGCACCATAAAGCGCCCATTTCCCCGCTGTGCCCTTCATTCGCGCATGTACCGCTTATATCATCCATTTTTGCAAAAGATGATTGCAATAAAAGCGCCATTGCCACATGATATGCGTACATTTTTATTACAATTAGAGAGCGCCAATGGCACAGCCCACAATACCACCCAAAGCTAAACTGTTCATAGGGCTATTAACCGCCCGCGATGATGTTTTGTTTCATAGCATCAATATATTACAAAAAAAATTTGGCACCTTAGATCTTCAATCAGACCCAATACCCTTTTCACATACAGATTACTACAGTACAATTGGTAAAAATTTATACAAAGTATTCATAAGCTTTGAAAAACTTATTAATAGAGAAGATATAGCTAAGATAAAACTATTTACCAATAAAGTAGAAACTAAGTTTTTACACAATGGCAACCGTACAATTAATATTGACCCCGGTTACCTTACTTTGTCTAACGTGTTTTTAGCTTCATGCAAGGATTATTTTCATCGTGTGTATGTGGGCAAAGGCGTGTATGTGGAAAATGAATATCGGTATGTGGCAAAACATTACCAGCCCTGGGAATGGACATATCCCGATTACCGTAAAAAAGAATATCTTCAATTTTTTGAAACACTGCGGTCAATCTACTACGAACAGATAAAACAACGGTAATTTTAATATAACATAAAATCGGCAGACGGATCAATAATTGTATATTGTAAATTTTGCAAAAGCTTCATAGCAACATCTTGTATATTCTCTACACTGCCAAGAGTTGCAACAAGCATATCTTTCCCTATCTGTGCATTCTTTTTACCAGCGCACACTGCTCTGAGTACAGCAGCAACAATAGTATTATTTTGTATCTTCAACGCACTGTTACATGCTGACAACGCTGCGTCATAATCGTTCAGAGTAAAGTGTGTAAATGCTAAAAGAATTAAAGCATTAATATTTTTTTTGTTTTTCTTTAAAGCTTTAGTACAATCAGCAATACACCCATTATAATTGCCCATAGCAAAATAGGCACAGGCTCTGTTGTAGTACACTCTATCTTCATCCAGCCCCAGTTGCAGTGCCCTTCCCCAGTATTCCACCGCCTCATCATATTTTTGCTGCTGATACATGCTGCATGCATACACATCACATCCACGGGCAAAGTTTGGCTTGTCGTCTATGGCTTTGTTTGCCCACGCTGCTGCATGTGCATAATCCAGGTTGAGATAATACAGAAGCGCAATGTTGTAACTGATAAACGCATTGTATGTATTAGCTCTATGAGCCAGAATAAAGTGCGATAGTGCCTGCTGCCATTGCCTGCGCCCAGCATACACATAGCCAATAGCATTCAGTGCGCGCGAATATCCTGGCTCCAGAGCAAGTGCAATGAAGAGATTGTTCAAAGCATCATCGTGCTTGTTCTGATTAATACTATGTATGGCTGCAAAATAAAATATTTCTTTAACAGGTGGATATTTTTTTGTATATTCATCGATATGTTTTTTCATTAAGCTGTAGTACCCGTTCAGATATAATGTATTAATGGTTGCCAGAAGATCCGTCATGCCTATGTAATCAACTGAAGCCTTTATTACTTCACTGCGTGGGATAGTAAGCATATCATCCCTTCGTTTAGCAAATGCACTTTCATGGTACAGCATCAATACCATACCACATGCGATAGTTACCCTGAATAACATTGCCGTAAACCCATATTTTCTTTTGGTAAAGAACATCGAAAAAAATTCTCCTGTGAAAATTAAACTTTATATAAATTTCATCCTGATAGACTGATAGGTTCCCGCGATAAACCCTCAAACAAATCGCTGATTTACTCAAAGACCATCCATATAATATCTAAGGTATTTCTTTTCAATACAACATTACTTATCTTATTGGAGCATGGTACTTATTATATCGACTTAACTCAATATCATCCTTTGGTGAACATAAGAGCATACATGTAGCAGGTTGTTGCCAGGTCAGCCAGACCACTAAAAAGCCACCAACCAATGTAATCGGTAATATTAAATCAGCAACTGCTATTATTGTATATAATTGAGATCCTTTGCCTTGAACTCAGGAAAACTATTATACGTTACTGGTATTCTGCGTTGCAATAAAGTCAGAGTTTACAATCTCATTACTTTCTCAAATACTTTACCTATTAGGCATTATATAAAAAAGGCTGTGCGTTGCACAGCCTTTTTTTTACCATCGCTCTATTGCAATTAAATGAATATCTGGCACTGTACGGTTATTTGCTTGTTCTTAAAATCATCAGTTTCATCTTTCAACTGCTGAGCATATTCAACCTTAATATTGGCATTGTGGCCTTTAATGTAGTAGTTCAATCCACCAGCAACTTCAGAAATTTTGCCATCTACCCCACCAACTTCAACCTTTTTATAGTAGTAACGGGCAACGGGCTGCCATGTTCCATTGATAAGGAATCCACCCTCTGCAAAATACATTTTCATTTTTTCTAGAAAATAAGTATTTACGCCATCAGTAACTGATGAAAATGGAGTATTTTTTACATCAACATATGCACCCTGCAGTGTTAACACATTATTTGCTGCAACAGGATGATCAAAGTATACATCAACTGTCCATGCAGTATAGTCTTTTGCCTTTGTGCTATCAACAGTTGCATATGCATCCTGCTGATAGTCCAGACCCATTCCAAAGCTTATAATGCTCTTTTTGCCAAGATAATTGCCGCTGTAGAAAAATCCTTCTTCAGCATCCTTCAGGTTAACCTGAATACGCCCGGTATATCGTGGCATATCATTTTTATTAACAAGTACAGTATTAGTTCCGTTAGTTAAATTACCTCGATCTTTTCCATCCCATGCACCAATTCGGTAATCTACCAGGCCATTGGCAAGCAATCCCCTGAATTCAATACCTGTATCACGCCATACATTGCCACCAACAGGAACAACAGCAGCAGTATAATCAGCACACAGTAATGTTGCTGCCGACTGCCTGTCATGATGCATAAAAGGAAGAAGAATATGACCAAACGCTATCTTTAGTTCCTTGGCTATGGTAAAATCAATGTAGGCATCCTGAGTATAAAGGTTTTTCCCGGTGTTATTGTCTTCAAAATTTGGCGCATCAGTTTCCATAAAGAACTCAACGCCCTGTGCTGCCTGACCCTTTAAAATAACACGCGAACGTCTAATTTTAAAATCTTTTGACCAGTAGTCATCTTCGGGTGTACCATCTTTATACAGAGAGTACCCCTGCACCTGTAATAAATAATGCAGTTCTAAATACTGATCGTCCCCAAACGTAAGCTTTGCAATGCTGTCTGCAGCAAATGTAGGTACTGCCAGTCCAACAACCAGCGCAATCGCAACCAAAAGTTTTGAAAGCTTCATAAAAAAATCCTCCTGATAAAAAAGTTATTAATAATTTTTTTAAATTTGTTAAATAACAAATTTTTGCTTTTTTTATTTTATGTATATATTTTTTCAATAACTTTTTTATTTCTTCTTAACACCCAGCAATACCATATCCATCAGTTGTCCAATTAATGCATCTATCGTAAACCCTGTAAATAAGGTACTTTTCTTTACTTCTAAAATAAGCACACCGTCTATCATACCCCATAGAGTAACCGCTGTTTTCATGGGATCAATCTTTCTCAATTCATTCTTTTCTATACCTTCTTCAATGACACTGGCAACTATTTGCAATACTACAAGCGTACGTTTTTCAAGCTCCTTTACCATTGTGCTATCGTAAAAAAACTCATCATTGCCAAGATGAAGAATCTCGGTTATATAAAAATAATCCGTATGTTCCCTGTAAAAACTATAATATGCTCTGGCAAGTGCATATAGTTTATCAACACTGCTACCACCTGACGTATGTAATGCTTGTTTCATTAAATCTTCAAGAATATCAATGCCATCCTTATTCAAGGCACGGTATATGGCTATTTTATTATTAAAATACAGGTAAAATGCCGCCGGGCTTAAATGTGCCTTTTTTGTTATCATCTCAACTGTGGTGTTTTTAAAACCTTTTTGTGCAAATAATGTTAGAGCAGCTTTTTTTAGTTGCTCTTTACGGTATTCCTTTTCACTTCCTGTGCGAGCACGCTGTTTTTCCATTTTTTCCAACTACCATATAATTAATACATGTTTTTCCCATTCATATTGGAGAATCCATTGCATACCGTGAATTCCCCAATAGAACCTGTCACAATACAAGAGTAGTTCATGATAACTTGCAATGAAAATATTTCCTTTTTTTCATATTGCAAATATCAAACACAGTTATACTACCATACACCATTATTATGATATTAATGCAAAATCTTTCTAAAAACAGAGGTGTTGTGTATTATTTATTACTTTGTTAACAAATTTCAATTATGAGGATTTATGGCAAAAAAATCAATACCATTACAGTAAATTTTGTGTTGACAAAATAAATAAATGACTATTTAGTTATTTTTATGATGTATTTATTTATAGAAAAGCTATACATTGCTATTGCATTTTCAGAAAGAAGTTATTTTGGTATTTTATTCAGGTCATTAGTAATAATAAATTTTTCATTATAAACTATATATTTAAAAAGGTAAACCAATGAAACTATCATACACAGTTAAAAAGCGCCATATTGTATATCCTGTCATTGTAGTTGCTGCACTATATTATTTTATTGCAACCCATCCCTTTGGCACCTACCAGGCATATCCCGATACACTATCGCCGCAAAAGGAAGGAAAATATACCTACGACATTCCCCTTGACCCAAAAAGCCCCTGGCCAAAATTCAGAGCAAACAGCCTTCAAAACGGAAGAAGCGCCGTGAAACCAACGTATAGCAAAACACTGCGTCCATGGGTATTTAAAACAGGCAAAGGCATATTCAGTTCACCAGTTGTTGATGCTCACGGTACCGTATACATTGGTTCTGCTGACCATTACTTTTATGCCATCAAGCAGGATGGCTCCCTTAAATGGAAAATCAAAACAGGGGAGATCATTGATTCATCAGCGCTTCTTGATGACAGGGGGTTTGTGTATGTTGGTAGTGGCGATAGTTATGTGTATTGTATCAACAGAGAAACTGGCTTCATTGTATGGAAAAGTAAAGCTCACAGTGTTCAGGAAGTGTGGGAGCAGTTTACAATAAAAACATACAACGTGAACTGGTTTGAAGGCAATATTGGCATGCTTCCTGATGGCAGTATCATTGCCCCAAACGATAACTATCTGGTATATCAGATTGACCGCCAAAATGGCAAAAGAATAACACAGTTCCCTGCTAATGAAATGATATGGTCGCTTCCTGCTGTAAACACAAAAACAGGGAAGATGTTTTTTGGCACTCAGTTTATGGCGCTCAAGAATGTGTATTGCTATAACTATCGCACACAAAAGGCTGAATGGACAAATGGCGGTTTTGGTTCTAATGCAGCTTCACCACTTCTTACAAACAGCAATGTAAAGGGGATGGTAATCGTTGGTGGTTATGACGGCTACGTGCGCGCATATGCGCAGGACAGTGGTAAACAGCTGTGGAAACGAGGCCTGCGTGACCACATCTATGCAAGCCCGTCTCAAACTTCACATGGGCTTATCATCCAGCCATGCGCTGATGGCACTATCTATGCGCTGAATCCAGAAAACGGAAAGATTGTGTGGGCATATGACACATTAGAGCCCATACGCTCGTCAGCAGCTATTGATGGCAATGACATCATATACGTTGGTTCTGGCGAAGGCAAGCTTTTCTGCCTTAATCCTGACGGTACCCTGCGATGGTCATATCTGTGCATTGATGAAGACCGCAATGATTTAAACAGCTCTCCAGCACTGGGGCCAAACGGCGTATACATTGGTGGTGAAAATGGCGGTGTGTTCTTTATCCCCTATGATTATCCATTACACAATGCTTACAAAGATAAAAATTGTTATATTGGCAAAGGTGAAGCTCTCCCCAACGATGGCGCCTTTTTAGTATATACCAGTTCGTTTGGAAAACTGCTACCTCAACCACCTGCAAACATTGATGCTAACCAGCCACTTGCCTTTACCCTCTTTGTGCGCAAAAACGGTGATACATTTAAATCAAGTATTGACAGGGATTCACTTTCAGTATCAATAACAGGAAATCCAAAACACCGTATTGACGTATCTGCAAACAAACAGTTCTTTGTCATTACCCCGCAGGAAACATGGGTTGGTCAGGATGGTGGCACCATAACCATCACCATCAAAGGACAATACATTACTGGCATGCACAGGTTTGGGCTCAAGTTTTTTGGAGGTAGCACAGCAGGCACTTTTCATGTTTCCTATTCATTTGCGATAGCTCCTTATAAAGGTGTTTTGCCATATACATATCCACAAATTACTGGTCAACCCCAGACAGTGTTTGAATGTAAACGATTATCTGCGCCAAACCCAACAATGCTTCCTTCGTGGAATCAGATTGGCTTTGATTCGCTCCACTATGTTGGTGGCGTGGTCAGCAAAGCCAGCGGTGGGCTTGTTGTGTGGTTTATTGGCGGAAAACTTCAGGATGGCAAAACAGTGGTGGACCCCACCCTTGAGGCACGCTATCCATTATATTTGCGGAGTGATGGAAAATGTGTTACTCTCTATAACTATGATGGATTCAAGATTAATTTTATTGGTTCGTGGGATATGCCCTTTGGCATGTACCGTCTTTCCACAACAGCTAATCCTTTAACAGGAACTATCGAACACTCCCCCGCACTAGTTGCCATTGCACTTGGTGATGAGATTGAATTTTACGGCAGATTCTTGAAACTAATGGGAATGACCGAATTTGATACAGGGCATATGGCGGTGTTTGGCGGCCTAACTATGAGCTTGCATGGTAGCGGTATTGCCACAACACCACAGGGTGCTGGCACGATAAGCTTTGAAGCAGGGAAAACCTTCATAAAAGCACTATTGAAAGATTCACGCTTAAAGAAGGATGAGCATGTTTACAGTATCATGGTTGTTGATGCTGAAACGGGGAATCCACTACCGCTGTATTATACCAAGCGCACTAAAGTTAAGGATATAAACAATACTGTTCAGGAAATCTCCATTGAATTTGACAAAGGTCAGGTAAAAGGAAAAGTGAAAGCCTACTGTATTGTGGACACGTACCCCATAGCAGTGCAATTACTACGGATACCGTCTGGATGATATATACCAAATACCTTTCCATTACTTTTTCTATTTGATATTTTTTGCCATACATTGTAATGTAACATTGTTTGCATCATATCAACACGATAAATATATTACCGTTTCATATTTAAACTATTACTATTATAGAAAGGGAACATGCATGAACTGGCATACAATTTCTGTTGAAGATGTTTTTACTTTCTTAAAAACATCATATAAAGGAATTACGCAGGAAGAAGCACAGGTACGCCTTAATGCATATGGCTTTAATGAACTGAAAGAAAAAAAGAAAATGACACCGCTTATGATGCTCCTGCACCAATTTACAGATTTTATGATACTGGTATTAACTGCAGCAGCATTGCTTTCAGGATTATTAGGTGAGCTTTCTGACACCATAGCAATTATAGTTATTGTAGTACTCAACGCAATCATTGGCTTTGTCCAGGAATACCGTGCAGAAAAGGCCATGGAAGCATTAAAAAAAATGGCAGCACCTCTGGCAACCGTCATACGTGAAGGCACACCTGTGAACATACCTGCCCGGGAAATAGTCCCTGGGGATATAGTATTGCTTGAAGCAGGGAAAATAATCCCTGCCGATTTGCGCCTTATTGAAGCTGCCCAGTTGAAAATTGAAGAAGCAGCATTAACAGGGGAATCAGTTCCTGTGGAAAAACAAACACAGCAAATCAATGAAGAAAACCTCCCTCTGGGTGACCGAAAAAACATGGCATATAACGGCACAATTGTAACATATGGAAGAGGAAGTGGAATTACTGTTGCAACAGGCATGAATACTGAACTTGGTAAAATTGCAACAATGTTACAGCAAGAAGAAGAAGTAAAAACACCATTGCAAAAGCGTTTAGCTGTATTTGGCAAAAAGCTTTCTATAGCAGTTCTTGTTATCTGTGCAGTTATCTTTGGTATTGGCCTTTTACGTGGCGAAGAACCACTGCATATGCTTTTGACCGCAATTTCACTTGCCGTTGCAGCAATACCCGAAGCACTGCCTGCAGTAATCACCATTTCACTGGCTCTGGGTGCTCGAAAGATGGTGAATCAAAACGCCCTTATACGCAAACTTCCTGCTGTAGAAACATTGGGTTCTGTCACCTATATTTGTTCAGACAAGACGGGTACGCTTACACAAAATAAGATGACTGTTGAAACAATTTTTGTCAATAACACAATGTTTACTGCAACTCAACCACTACAAGACAATCGTAGCAAAAGTTCACAGTTATTTTTCTATGCTCTGGCTCTGAATAATGATGCCATACGTGATACATCTGGCACACTGTTAGGCGATCCAACCGAGACTGCATTGTATTACTATGCCTTTACCAATTCATTTGATAAAGATTTGCTCACTCGAACATTTCCCCGTGTAGCTGAAATACCGTTTGATTCTGAAAGAAAGTGCATGACCACCATTCATAAAAATACAAACCAGGAAATAACCCAATCACCGTACATTGTATTTACCAAAGGAGCTGTTGATACCATCATTAATAGTGCCAACACTATCATGATTCATTCAGAGATAGTACCCATCAACAAAGATGAAATTTTAAAAGTGGCTGAACAACTCTCTGAGCAGGGACTACGGGTGCTGGCAGTTACATCAAAATTTCTTGATACTCTTCCTTCTTCAATAACTCCTGAAACGGTTGAATCAAATCTTACATTCTTAGGTCTTGTTGGCATGATTGACCCTCCCCGCCAGGAAGTACAACAAGCTGTGTCTGAATGTAAATCAGCAGGCATCAAACCAGTCATGATAACAGGCGACCATCCACTGACAGCCAAAGCCATAGCCAAGCGCCTTGGCATTATTGATGAAAACCGACCCTATATTATAACAGGCAAAGAATTGCAGGAGCTATCGCTTGAAGAATTTGAACAAAAGGTAGAATACATCAGCGTTTATGCAAGGGTTGCCCCTGAACAAAAACTAAAGATTGTAAAAGCATTGCAGGATAAAGGCCAATTTGTTGCCATGACAGGCGATGGTGTCAATGATGCACCTGCTTTGAAGCGAGCAGATATTGGTGTTGCCATGGGAATAACAGGAACCGATGTATCAAAGCAGGCAGCACACATGATTTTACTAGATGATAATTTTGCAACCATTGTAAAAGCAGTCAGAGAAGGAAGAAGGATCTTTGACAATATTAGAAAATTTATAAAATACACTATGACAAGCAATTCAGGTGAAATATGGACAATATTTTTAGCTCCATTTTTTGGCTTACCCATTCCACTGCTTCCTATACACATTCTATGGATAAATCTTGTCACTGATGGTTTGCCTGGGCTGGCATTAGCTTCTGATCCCGAAGAAAAGGGAATCATGCAACGCCCACCTCGGCATCCGCAGGAAAGCATTTTTGCTCATGGCCTGGGTGCTCACATTATATGGGTGGGATTGCTCATGGGAGCTGTTTCTATTATTACGCAAGCACTTTCAATAACATTATGGAATGCCCACTGGCAAACAATGGTATTCACAGTGCTGTGTTTAAGCCAGATGGGACATGTACTTGCCATACGTTCGGAAAAACAGTCTTTGTTCACGCTTGGCCTTTTCTCAAACAAACCGCTGCTCGGAGCGTTTATACTAACATTTGTGCTACAAATGGCAACAATATACGTTCCCTACCTCAATGGGATTTTTAAAACGCATCCATTAACCCTTGAGGAATTGAGCATAACACTTGCATTATCATCTGTGGTATTTATTGCCGTTGAAATTGAAAAGTTTCTTAAACGTAAAAAATAGTACATTGGGCGATAGTAGCTTATAAAAAACCTAACGTTTTTTATAAGCTATTATTAAATCATTGCCATGTAGTATGCATACTTGATAAGGCCAACGTGGCTTGTAATGCCCAATTTTGCCATGATGTTGGATTTATGGTTACGAACAGTTTTTTCGCTGATTCCAAGCATGGTAGCAATGTCTTTTGTTGAATACTCTTTTGCAATAAGCTGCAAAACTTCTTTTTCCCGCTTTGAAAGTGCACATAGTCTTTTTGATGTTTTGTTCTTCACCATTATATCTTCAAGGACTTCATCAGGTAACTGTGGTGCATAAAAACTATTATGAACCATAACATGAAATATAGCAGCCACCAGATGCGATATTGCAATAGATTTTGATAAAAAAGCTGAAGCCCCAGCAGCCAGTGCATTTGCAGCAAGCGAGTCATTAAAATAACCCGAAAGTATGATTATTTTTACAGCAGGCATTAGTTTTAAAACATTTTTACTGGCTTCAATCCCATTTTCATTTTTAAGACGCACATCAACAATAAGCACATCTGGCTTTGTTGCTTTGATATCTCCAATAGAAGATGATATATTTTCAGAAGTACCAACAACATTAATATTATCAACTAGCTCCAGGCTCTGAGCCAGGGTATCCCGTACAAGGTTTTCATCTTCTATAATAAAAACCTTTATAAGCTCTGGTACAATAGCCATATATTTAATCCATTTTTTCTATATATTGTGCTTTATTATACATCATCGCCTGTTTTAGTCAATAGGCAAATGTCCTAATAAATGGGCACTTTCGCTAAAATAATTAATTTTTATTCTCTATCAATACATATTTTTTATATAATCCTTTACTCCTGTTACTATTACTTGCTTTATTATTAATTCAACTGCACAATACATTCCCCCTTACTGATAAAGAGTGTTACCAAGGTTTTTTGACTATATTTTTTATATAGAAAGATTATGATAAGCTGGTAGAATAGTACCTAAATATATTTTTATATGCCTTGATACTATTCTTAAAATAATGACATTAATTTCTCATTGTACACAAGGATATCTACCATGGATAAAGTAAGTCCTGCAACCAGAAAAACAGCATTAGCGGTTACCACATTAGGCTCATTTCTCACATCATTTATGGGTTCATCAATTAATGTTGCTCTTCCTATTATAGGGAAGGAATTTGCCATTGATGCAATTGTGTTAAGCTGGATTGCAACATCGTATCTATTAGCTGCAGCTATGTTTCTGGTACCTTTTGGGCGAATAGCCGATATCTACGGCAGGAAGAAAATATTTACCTATGGCGTCATTCTCTATACTTTTTCATCATTCCTCACAGCTATTGCACAATCTGCCCTTATACTCATTCTATTTAGAGTGCTCCAGGGAATAAGCGGTGCAATGATATTCAGCACAGGGGCTGCCATGCTCATATCAGTATTCCCTTCACAGCAGCGGGGCCGTGTTCTGGGTATTAATGTTTCAGCGGTTTACATAGGGCTTTCAACCGGGCTTTTTTAGGGGGCATTTTAACACAACATTTAGGATGGCGCAGTATATTTGCAATAAGTGTTATAGTAGGGGTAGCGATAGTTATATTAATTTATTCTAAACTTGAAGGAGAATGGGTTGAAGCTGACGGTGAAACGTTTGATTTTACTGGATCGCTCATCTATGCAATTGCGTTAACCATGGTAATGTTTGGATTTTCATCTCTTCCGTCAGTATCTGGAACAATGATGACAATAGGTGGAATTGACTTCATTTTCCTTTTTATAAAATGGGAACTACACACCAGACATCCTGTTCTTGACATGAATCTTTTTAAGAATAATACTGTCTTTACATTTTCAATTTTGGCAGTGTTAATTAATTACAGTGCAACATTTGCAGTAACATTCATTGTAAGCCATTATCTGCAATACATAAAAGGCATAAACCCGCAAAGTGCTGGCATCATCCGTATTTCACAGCCTGTTACCATGGCTCTGTTTTCACCTATAGCAGGGAAAATGTCTGACAAAATTCAACCTCAGGTTATTGCTTCCTGGGGCATGGCTTTTACCACAATTGGGCTTCTGCTCTTAACATTTTTACATTTACATACATCAATTTTATTCATCATCACCTGCTTAATTTTCATAGGTTTTGGCATAGCACTTTTTTCTTCACCCAATACCAATGCTGTCATGAGCTCGGTACATAAAAAATATTACGGTGTTGCTTCTGGTATACTGGGGACAATGCGTCTAACCGGGCAGTCTTTCAGTATGGGCATTGTTACATTGATTCTGGCATTACATATGGGAAGAGTACAGATAACCCCACTGTTTTTTGACAGGTTCTTGCAAAGTTCAAAAACAGCATTTATAATATTCACATTGCTGTGCTTTGGCGGAATATTTGCATCACTTGCACGTGGCAAGATCCATAGATAATTATTGTTATTAAAAGCATGATATATTTTTTACACCACAGCCAGCACGAACATTTGAAATGATACAATTCCACAACATCCATTACCTATTTTTTGCTTGACTTAATCAATTGTTTTCAGTATTTTCATTTGTGTCACCTTATTAGGTAGCCCTAATTTGAGTATTTAGAGGCTCATTATGAAACAGCAAAATAATGAAACAAATCCTGAAAGGTTCAAGATTCACTTACCCGAAATTAAAAGTATGGTTGATACAATTATTCAACCTGAAGAACGTACCATGCGCAATTACGTTAACATTAATTTCTGGCGGACAAAATACAATGAATATAAAAAAATTCGTGATAAAGAAAAAGAGGACCTTGATATATATGAAACACTTTCATACGGTGCACGCCCAACTATTGAATACTATCTACTGACACTGTTATCCTGTCTTATTGCAACCGCAGGCCTTCTGCAGAATTCGCCAGCAGTAATTATTGGTGCCATGATCGTTGCTCCACTTATGACACCAATATTAGCGTTTTCATTAGGGGTCATCTGGGGTGATACACAGCTTATTAAAACATCCTTTGGTTCAATTATAAAAGGTTCAGTTCTGGCAATTTTGATATCTGGCACTTTGGCATTTTTTGTCCCTGTTGTTGAATACACCAGTGAGATACTTGCACGCACAAAACCTAATCTTTTTGATATTGTAGTTGCCATTTCATCAGGCCTTGTTGGTGCATATGGCAATGCAAATAAGAAAATCAGCAATACGCTTGTAGGTATAGCTATTGCTGTGGCCTTAATGCCACCATTATGCACCATTGGCATTGGAGTTGGCAACTTTGACTGGCATATTGCACGTGGAGCACTTATTCTTTTTTCAATCAATTTGATATCCATTTCACTGGCAGGTGCAATTATATTCTGGATTATGAAAATACATCCAAAATCCAGAGAGGAAAAGGAAAACGTTACCCGGAGAGCTCTTTCACAGATTATTATTTCAGTTATACTGTTAACCATTATCGCAATACCGGTAGGAATTTATACTTACAGAACCTTTCTACTGGAACATGCAAAAAAGAAGGTATGGGAAACAGCAAAAAAATATTTTGGTACAAACGTTTTTGCTGTTCAATTTGATGAAAATCAGGGAAAACTTGATGTAACAGTTATAGTGCTGTCACAACATGCTGATGAAGAATCGCTCAAACAGGTGCAAAATATAAAATCATTACATCCCGATTTTAGTACAGTTAACATTAAATTCATTCAAACCGTATCCAGTAATACTACTGATTAACTTTTCAAGCAAATGCAAATTTTATTCATTTTATACACAGTTTTGATTTCAACTAAAAAGGGAGCACTAAGGCTCCCCTTTTAAAATTATAATTATCAACAGTTACTATCGTTCAACCGTTACTGCTACTCCCTGTCCACCACCTATACACAGTGTGGCTATTCCCTTTTTAGCATTACGCTTAATCATTTCATAAACCAGCGTGGTTAAAATACGAGCACCACTTGCCCCAATTGGATGCCCTATCGCAATTGCTCCACCATTAACATTAACCTTTGAAACATCCCAACCCATTTCTTTGTTAACAACAACAGCCTGTGCCGCAAAGGCTTCATTTGCTTCTATTAAATCTAAATCCTTAACGTTCCAGCCAGCTTTTTGCAGGGCTTTTTTGCTTGCAGGTATGGGGCCTGTTCCCATAATGGCTGGCTCAACCCCAGCTGATGCATACGATGCAATTCTGCACAATGGAGTAATGCCAAGTTCCTTTGCCTTATCAGCCGACATGACAACCGCTGCCGCAGCACCATCATTAATACCTGATGCATTACCTGCTGTCACAAGTCCATCCTTCTTAAACGCTGGTTTTAATTTTGACAGTGCTTCAATAGTTGTGCCAAAACGAGGGTGTTCATCAGTATCAAAAAGCTTTTCACCTGTCTTATCCTTGATTGGAACAGGTACTATCTCATCTTTAAAACGACCTGATTTTATTGCTGCTTCAGCTTTTTGCTGACTCCCCAGTGCAAACTCATCCAATTCCTGGCGTGTGAGTTTCCAACGTTCTGCAACATTTTCCGCAGTGATTCCCATGTGATACTGATTGAATATATCCCACAAACCATCTTTTATCATGATATCTATCAAGACACCATCATTCATGCGGTATCCCCAGCGCGCCTTCTGAAGAGCAAATGGAGCATTGCTCATGCTCTCAATGCCGCCAGCCACAATAATATCAGCATCCCCTGCCTTGATAATTTGAGCAGCCAAACTAATAGCACGCAATCCGGAACCGCACACTTTATTAATGGTCATGGCAGGTACTTCCTGTGGAATACCGGAATAAATGAGAACCTGTCGTGCAGGATTCATACCCTGTGCAGCCTGTAACACATTCCCTAAAATAACATTTTCTACCTGCCCGGGAGTAATACCTGCTCGTTTTATGGCTTCCTTAACGGCCACAACCCCCAATTCTACAGCGGTCACATCTTTCAGAGCACCCCCAAATGTACCAACGGGAGTACGAACTATTGATGCTATAACCACATCCTTCATAAAGACCTCTCTTAATAAAATTTTATTGTATAAATTATACTATAATTTTAACAACTAATTGTTCAAATGATGTAATAGTAATAAATTGCAGATTACTTGTAAAGAAAAATAACATTGACAATATAATATTAGTGTGATAGAGCAAGTACTCACTCTATATGATACCATGGTACCATTAAAAACTAGTAACAAGAATGTATATCAAAATTATATTGTTTGGTACATGCACATAACTCTTGTTTAAGGAACTATCGCCATGACAAAATGGAAGATTATTGGTTTTTTTATTTTTGGTAGTATTATAGCTCTGACCCTTGTTATTGCGTTGTGGTTTATACGACCAAACACTTCACAGGTTGATCCATCTCTTAACCTTGAAGTATGGGAAGCAGTCCGTGATGGAATGCACAATTCAAATACAGATATGGTATATTTTAATAATTACTTTTATCTTGTTCATGCTTCATCGCCATACCATTTTGCAACTCCAGAGTGCAAACTTATAGTATGGCGTTCTAAAGATTGTAAGCAGTGGGAAAAGCTTTCCACGATTCAAATACCAGGTGAGGACATTCGAGATCCCAAGTTTTTAGCCATTGGTAACAAATTAATACTGTTTGTCCTGAAAAGCATTGAATTTACTGCGGAACCCTATTCAACGGCGTATTTAATTTCCAGTGACGGCAAGAAATGGAGTTCCCTGCAGGAGATAGCTCATAAAGGGTGGCTCTTCTGGAGGCCAAAGACTTTTGATGGGAAGCGGTGGTATGTTCCAGCCTACTGGCATGAGCATGGAAAAGCAATGCTCTTTACATCAACTGATGGCACCAGCTGGGAGCCTGTCTCTTTAATCTATGAAGGTGATCGCTGTGACGAAACCGCTATTGAATTTTTGCCTGATGCCACAATGATAAGCACCCAGCGGCTGGAATATTCAGACTCGTGGATAGGCGATAGCCGTGCATGCACTGGTATACGCATTGCAAAACCTCCCTACACACAGTGGGCAGGCATCAAGGATTACAGTACACGCCTGGATGGTCCAGCGCTCTTTGCATTCAATGGGAAGATATATGCAATTGGCAGAAGAAATCCCTATACCCCAGGGTTACTCAATAAATACGGCAGCATACTGGCAAAAAAGCGCACATCCCTGTGGCTGGTAACACCTGAAAAACTTGTATGGCTTTCAGATGTGCCCAGTGCAGGCGATACCAGTTATGCAGGGTATGTGATACGTGGCAATACACTGTATTTTAGTTACTACACCAGTGATATACACCATGATTATCCTTGGATACTGGGAATGATAAAAGAAAGTCCTATCATGATGGGCAAGTTGGATCTGAATGTACTTGAACAATTAGCATACACGAAACAATAATATCAATTTTTAAATGTAAGATTTATACCAGGCCGTTATATTATTTTATTACTGGAGGCACTATGAAAAAAACTGTAGTATGCATTATTATCTTGTGTTTGTTTTTTGCATTACAAAATGCAATGGCTGCCCGTCTCTCTGATGAAGACCTGGCAAAAAAGATTGAAGGCTGGTATCCAACAGGATTACCACTGGTTAATTATGATAGCGATAATGGGTTTGGATACGGTGTACGTGTTTATCTGTATAATAACGGCACACGCGATGACGAATATTTTGCCTATGCACCGTATAAGATGCAATTATACGGACAGTTTTATCAAACAACCAATGGGTATCAGTATCACGAAATTAATTTGGACATGCCCTATATCTTTGGCACTAAATTCAGAATCATTACTTCAATAGCGTATGACAAAAAGATAAATGCCAATTACTTTGGGCAGGGTGCTGATACTGCAAAAGGAAAATTAACGCTTTACACTACGTATCCAACAGCATATGAAACATTTGATAAATTCCAGGATTATTTAGATTATGCTGATAACGATGAACGTTTCTTAAAGTACTACAATTATGAATACACCAAGCCAAGCTATTTTCTAAATGTTTACAGGGATATAACTCAGAACCTTAAATTTCTTGCTGGCCTTGAAGTAAAGAAAGTAACCATTGACACCTGGGATGGGGAAAAGTTTGACGGTACCTCTCAGGGTCCAACACTCCTACAACAACTGCAGCCATTAGGGTATGATGGCGGATGGTCAAACTTTGTCCGTGCAGGCATCTACTATGATACCCGTGATTATGAACCTGACCCCAAAACAGGATACCTCATTGACTATGCGTTTGAAATATCTGATGATACCATAGGTTCGGATTATGACTTCACACGCCACACTGTCCAGCTTCAATATTATTTTCCACTACTGCAATCATTAACGCTGGCATTGCGCGCAGGCTACACTGATGCTAATGGTGACACCCCATTCTTTGAAATGGGTTATTTTGGATTTTCACTCAACCGTCGCACAGGTCTTGGTAACAATCGGACTCTGCGTGGTTATCGCGAGCAGCGTTTTGTTGGTCCAACCATGACTGTTGCTAACGCAGAACTGCGCTGGAAATTTGCTGAAGCAAATCCCTGGGGGCAGAATTTCCAGTTTAAGATAACCGTATTTTATGATGTGGGCAATGTTTACGACAAAGCAGCAGATCCATTTACTGATCCACGTTTCAGCGATTACCATCAGGGTTATGGTGGAGGGTTAGTTATTGCATGGAATATGGCCACGATTGTACATTTCTACTATGGAATGAGCAAGGAAGACTCTTCCGTATCTGTTGATTTCAGCCATACCTTTTAGGGCGATAGTTACTGATAATCAGGAAGGCTGTACATAACAATGCCTTCCTGATTAAAGGCTTTATTTTTTATTGCTAATAAGTTTTTCCTTAATGGCAGCAGCTAAAATTCTTCCAGCCTTGCCGTTTATATGGATGTTATCGGTCATATAGGTAAGACCGCGGCTATCAGAAATTGTATCCCAATCCCTGCCAAAAAGATAATGCTGTATAATTGCGCTGTACATAAACCACAATCCAGTAGTATATGGGGCAACATCGCGTTTGCCTTCACGTATCAAATCGCGGGTAAGAATCTCATTTAAGCCTATATACCCCAGTTTTTCTTTTTGAGCAATATCCCTGATAATGGCAGAGTACTCCATACTAAGTTTAAATGGAAGGCTGTCAATATTCTCGCCCAGCGGTGGCAGCGATATCAGCACAATCTTTGCATCTGTCTTTGTTTTCAATATACTGACTAATTGACGATAGTTTTGCTCAAACCATTCTTTTGTTGGCTTTTGTGGCAAATTCCACAGATCATTGTAACGCTGGTATTCTTTATCATTAAGCGAGCCTTTAAGGTCATTGGTTCCAATCCATACAAATACATAGTGTGGTTTCAGTGCAACAACAGTGTCAACCACCTGAAGAAGATTATACACCAACCGTGAATTGATCCCCTCGTTTACAAATATATAGTTTTGCAAATCAGGATCTTTAGCCAGGAAACCAACATAATCAAAACTCACTGTTGCATGTGTTAAGCTGTCGCCAAAACATACCACAATCTTTTTATCGTGGGGCAGTGCAGCTTTCAACATAGCCTGTGCATTATTTTCAGGAACCTTCGATGCCTTATAATACACATACCCATACACTGCACCAAGCACAACAATGAGGCACAGCAGTATAATCAGAATTTTTTTAACCATACCTTTCCTCCAATTTTTACAATATCTTTCTGAAGTGAACTGTATTGATTTGTAGCTGAATTATATATCCTATAGCAATCATTACGTTCACTATCTATGCAAAAAAATATAATTTACTATAATAGGTTATCATTTAAAACCAACTATGTCAAATCAAAATCAAATCACTGAGTAACACATGTATATACGCAATGGTAATAATTTCTGGAAGATTTTTATGCTATACCATATGAGGAATCACAATGATAGCATACTGAGAGAATTGCCACACACTCAGTTAATATATAGCTACCATGATTTCATGTATTATACATAGTATGTAGTATAAATCATGATTTTATGGGGATTACTGATAAACCTTTTATTCTAAAGCTTCCTGTAGTGCCGCAATGATGTCATCACTGTGTTCTATCCCAACCGACAGGCGTATAAGATCTGGTGTAATGCCTGCATGTTGCTGCTGCTCTTCTGACAGCTGTGAGTGCGAGGTGCTTGCCGGATGCAGCACCAGACTTTTTGCATCACCCACATTTGCTAAATGGGAAAATAGCTTAATTGAATTTATAAATTTCACAGCGCTTTCATATCCACCTTTAATGCCAAAGACTACCATCCCACCAAAACCATTGTTAAAATAGCGGGAAGCTACTTTGTAGGAACTATCGCCCACTAAACCTGGATAGCGTACCCAGGCAACATTTTTATGGCTTTGCAGAAATTGTGCAACTTTAAGCGCATTTTCACTGTGTCGCTGCATCCTGAGTGGAAATGTTTCAAGCCCCTGCAAAAATATCCATGCATTGTCTGGCGAGATTGCTGCACCCAGATTGCGCAGCGCAACAAGCCTCATTCTGAGTATAAACGCAAGGCTGTTCATATCACCCAGATCATGGGCAAAACGCATGCCATGGTAACCTGCATCAGGTTCGTTGTAGAGTGCAAACTTTGTGTCAGTCCAGTCAAAGTTACCCGCATCAACCACTATCCCTCCAATGGCGGTGCCATGCCCTCCTAACCACTTGGTAAGCGAATGCACCACTACATTAGCCCCGTACTCAATGGGCCTGAAGTGATACGGCGTTGCAAAGGTATTGTCCACTATAAGAGGCACATGATACTTTTGTGCTATTGTTGCAACTTTTTCAAAATCAGGCACGC
>JARYLT010000025.1 GCA_029907515.1 Spirochaetota bacterium
TCTTTGCTATTTTTGTTATAGGAAATATTATAGCTTTCTTTATAAAAGATCCCATCAAAGTGCCTGATAATGCGCTGTATAAAAAAAATGGATTTCTTCTTTTTAAGGACGCATCTGCGTATATATCACTTCTTGAAAAATATCCATATAACCCTGGTGTTAAACTTACAATTTATACTATCCGTGAAGGCGAATCGTACTGGGATGTTATTCAAAGGTATGGTATCAGTATTGATACCTTCATTGGCGCCAACCCTCAGTTAGATTCATTACTTGCAAAGGCTGGTACAAAAATTGTCATCCCTCACAAAGATGGTCTACTTATTGCCTGTAAACATTTCTATGAGGCATGGCTTGCTAAACTGTATACAAGTGGTAAAGGTTCAATAAGCGGCAGATACATACATCACCCACTGGAATTATTAGCAATGGATGATATACGATTTGCATTCATTGAGAATGCCCGTCCTGTAGCAGTAAACAGTAAAATTGAAAAGTTATATGCCTTAAGGCAAAAATTTCAATCGCCCATAAATGGAAAATTTACATCCATGTATGGCGACAGAGTTGATCCGCTTGAGCACGGTATGGCTTTCCATAATGGGCTTGATATCTGTGCACCACAGGGTACTCCAATAAAACCAGTCCAAAGTGGATTTGTCAATTTTACTGGTTGGTTGGATGGGTATGGGTTTACAATCATTATTCAGCATGATGAAGGCTATGAAAGCTGGTATGGACATTGCCAGAAAATATTTGCCCAGACAGGTGAGTTTGTGACAACTGATACTATAATTGGAACTGTAGGTTCAACAGGAAGATCAACAGGTCCTCATCTTCATTTCATGCTGCTGCAACACGGCAAGATGCTTAATCCTATCATGTTTATCTGGTAGCTTTTTTAAGAAAAATTTGGATTTTGAAATAACCCTTTTTCTGCCTTTATAAGATCTTGCTCATCATCCACTTCATACCACCCAAATCCTGAAAGGTCGCATATTGTTGGTGCAGTCCTTGGATTTTCTGCCAGTATTTGTAAAATATTTTCAACTACTGCTTTTTCACCAAACCTTTCTATTGCACGGTATGCTGAATCTCTGTAAACTGTTTCCATGGTTCTATCAACATACGTCATCCCTATATACCCGCAGTCAAAATCATGCAATTGTTTGCTTATATGAATTATTGTCTTCCTATCAACATCTAACTTAACCTTCATATCATCAGGACCCAGTTGTCTGTCAAAATCACACATAGCAGTAATTCGAGTAAAAGATTGCTTCATTGTTTCAAACATAACCTTTGGATAAATATGATCAACATTGGTTATAAGGAATGAATCATGAGCAAATGTTTTTAATGCGGTAATTAATGTAAATATATTGCCTTTGTGGTATTCCTTATTTTCAAGTATTTTTAAATGTTCTATCTGTTTTTGTTTCAAATGCTTTTCAAGATCATTAAAGGCAAAACCACCTACAACAATGATTTCATCAAAAAAATTAAGATCAAAAAATTCAAATAAATAGTCTATAAGAGGCTTTCCATTAACCTGTACCATCCCTTTGGTTTTGTCTTTAGTCATTTCACCCAAACGGCTACCGGTACCTGCTGCTAATACAATTGCACGCATGATAATAACTCCTTCAATGATTCAATTGTTACAATATTTGGATATTTTTGCAAGAACTGTTCTCTGGTAAATGTTCCACACAAACCTATAAATTTTATATTATTTGTAATAGCCTTTTCTGCATCTTTCAGTGAATCGCCAACAAAAGTCAAATCATCTTTTTGCAAATTAAAATGCTGAATAACATATTCAAAATGCTGTTTGCCCTTTTCAAAACCATCTCTAAAACCCAGTACTACATCAAATTGCAACCCTTCTCTATTGATAAATTGCTCAATGAGATATTGAAAATTATTTGATGAAACTCCAACTATAAATCCCAGGCGTCGTAATTCATTGATCACATAGCGCACTTCTTGCGAAAACGTTGATCTGAAAAAGCCTTCTTTTTTTGTTTCTTCAAAGATTGCAGCTTTCTGGCTATTGGTTGGATTTCCCGGTAAGATTATCTCCAGTTGCTGAAAAAAAGGAACACCCGATGTTTCGAGGTATCTTCTGCGTGCTTCCTCAAACGAAATTTCCGGATGGAATCTATGTATAACTTCACCGGCAATATCAGCAAATCCTTCCATGGTATCTACCAGAGTGCCATCAAAATCAAAAAGAAGAGCCTTTGTTTGAATGATCATGTACAATTATTCCTAATTTTAATAAGCTCACAGTAACTATCGATAAAATACAACTGTTGCTGCTTATAATGTATTGAAAATTAAAATTTTCTATCAATTTCTTGTAACGCATATGATTGTCAATAGAAAAAATTATATATAACTTACCATAAATATCTTACCTGTAAAAGAAAATCTACACAATACTTGACATTTATTTAAATATATTTACAGTATATGACATCATGACAAAAGAAATTATGAATTCAGATGAATACATAAAAATAGAATTATCTGAAACTATTGATCTGCACTGTTTTCATCCCAATGACATAAAAGGTATACTTGATGAATTTTTAGATAATGCCTACACAAAAGGCTATAAAAAGGTTGAGATAATCCATGGGAAAGGAAAATCAGTAATTAAATCAATTGTCCATAACTATCTCAAAAACGATTCAAGAATTACTGATTTTTTTGATAAACACGGCAATTGGGGGACAACAATTGTCATTTTGAAAATTGGAGAATAAAATGAATACAATAATTATCACCGGAGGCACAGGATTTATTGGATCAAATCTGACACAAAAACTGCTGACAAAGGGATATTCAGTTGTAATATTAACCCGTAACCCTGATAGATTTTTATCACACACCCCAGCATTGACGTATGCTAGATGGGATGGAAAAACTGCTGATGGCTGGGGTAATCTTGTTAATGAAGCTAAAGCTATTATAAATTTGGCCGGTGAATCAATCGCAAGTACCAGATGGACTAATGAAAAGAAAACTAAAATATTACAGAGTCGAATCAATGCAGGTAATGCCATCATTGATGCAATAAAAAAAGCAAAACACTATCCTGAAGTACTGCTACAGGCTTCTGCTATTGGCTACTACGGTTCACGCAGTGAATCATTGACTGAAACATCCAGCCCGGGACTGGGATTTTTGCCTGATGTTGCTATCCAATGGGAAGCATCAACAAAAGAAGCCATAAATTATGGCATACGCCATGTTATAATAAGGACAGGTTTGGTGCTTGGAGAAAATGATGGATTTTTAAAAATATTGATTCCGATATTCAAGTGGTATCTGGGTGGTTATTTTGGTGATGGCTCACAGTGGATGTCCTGGATTCATATAGAAGATGAAGTTAATACCATTATACACTGCTTGGAAAACGATGCAATCAAAGGGCCTGTTAATGCTGTTAGCCCAAATCCTGTTCAGGCAAAATATTTTTATAAAACATTAGCAAATGTTTTACGCAGGCCATGTTTATTTAAAATACCTGAATTTGCTATTAGATTGATATTGGGGCAAATGGCGGAAGAATTGATTTTATCCAGTCAAAAAGTCCATCCTGATGTGCTGATATCCACAAAATTTAACTTTACGTATGCTAATCTTTATGAAGCATTGTATTCTTTATTATCTAAAAGATCACATTAATACACCTGACTGAATAAACCATTCTGCAACATGAATAATTTACCGGTGATTACATATGATGAAGCTCAGATGCTTGAATGGCATGCCCTTTTATCATACTTCAGGGATTTTTGCTCTACTGAAACTGGAAAACAGTATTGTATAAATTTACAACCCCTCCAGTACCAGGATATAATTATACAGTATAATAAAATTAACTGCTTAATTGAAATTTTACGTGTAGGACATTCTCCTGATTTTTCTGGTATATATGATATAACACCGTTACTTGACAAAGCAGCAAAAGGAGGAACCCTTTTATTAGATGAAATTTTTAAAATTCGTTTGTTCCTGGTTGCGCAACACAGGATTACATCTTTTTTTAAATCAGTACACTATGATATATCGGTTCTTACAGAACTTCATGCAATTGATGAATGCATACAACTTTTCAGACTGTTGACAACTTCATTAACCGAGAATGGCAATCTTAATGAAAACACCTACCCTGCTTTACGAAAAATACAAAAAGATATTAACGAAATACGTAGTACCATAGAAAAAAATCTTACTGGCATGATGAATTCACAAGCTTTTCAGCACGCTTTACAGGAAAAGATATTCACAGTAAAAAATAATAGATATTGTATCCCGGTTAAATCATCACACAAAGGGAAAATGAAAGGTACTGTTTTAGATATTTCTTCTTCAGGTGCAACTTTATTCATTGAACCTGAAAGCATTCATGAATTGAACAATACATTGTTATATAAAGAAGTAGAACTGCAGCGTGAAATAGATAAAATACTCCAGATTCTATCTTCAGAAATTGGGACCTATGCACATGAGTTAAAACATAATGCAACCATTTTAGCCTATCTGGATTTCTGCGTAGCCTGTGCACGTTTTGCCATTACTTACAATGCCCATGCACCTGCTGTTTCACCTGCTCCCCTTTTAGACTGCATTAATGCCAGACATCCACTGCTTGCTATTCTATTACGTGATGCCGTAGTACCCTGCACCATAGCTTGTGGTAAATCATTCAACTGCCTCATCATATCTGGTGTAAATACTGGTGGCAAAACAGTTCTGCTTAAAATGTTAGGGTTGTTTGCTCTTATGGTACGGCATGGCCTCCCAATTACAGCTAATCCCGATTCAACCATTGGGTATTTTGAACATATATTTGTTGATATTGGTGATGAACAGAATATTATGCAATCGCTATCCACTTTCAGCGGTCAGATTAAAAATATTGTACGAATACTCAATCACGCCAATGAAAAAAGTCTTGTGTTGATAGATGAGATAATTGTTGGTACTGACCCAAAACAGGGTGCAGCTATTGCTCAGGCAGTACTGGAACATCTTGCTGACAAAAAGTCAATCATAGCAGTTACCACACACTACTCACAACTGAAGGAAATTGCATCCCATGATAACCGTTTTGAAAACGCATCAGTAGTATTTGATATTCACACCATGAAACCAACATATCAGGTTCTTTCAGGTATACCTGGTGCAAGCTACACCATAGAAATAGCTAAGAACCTATCACTGACCGATACAATTATTAATAAGGCACTATCGCTCCTTGATACACCATCCCAATCTATTGATGCTCTTCTATCTAAAATTACTGAGCAATCACACGCTCTGCAGCAAAAAGAACAGGAACTATCGCACCTGAAAGAAGAACTACAAGAATTGCAGCAAGAATACAATAAAAAAATTATGGAACTTCAAACAACTATTGAAAAAGTCACCAGGGAACAGGCCACTTCATTTATGAATGAACTACAGGAATATCGCAATATGATTGTCAACAGAATCAGGGAAATACAATCAATGTCCATGAAAGATGCAACTACTCTGATACAGGATATAACTCAATTGCAAGAAAAGGTTAAGAGCACCATTACATCATTGCACAAGCCTCACGAAAACTCTGTACCATGCAATACTGAAACTGCAGAAAAAGGTGTGCGGGTATATATACCTTCATTACAACAATATGGTACTATTGAAGAAGTAGATACAAAAGTACATACAGTTAAAGTTAGAATGGGTTCAATTGCCAGTAGATTCTCCTTTGATGATGTGTTCTGTATTGTAGAATCAAAAAAACCTGTTGCCATAAAAAAGACAACGCAAGCTATAAAAGAAGAAATAACCTCTATACCTATTACCATACAGACACAGTATAATACCATTGACCTGCGAGGTTTACGTGTTGATGAAGCGTTACAAAAGTTAGAAGCTGAACTTGATAGTATGGTGAAACGAAATGTTTCGTCTGCAGTTGTTATCCACGGTCATGGTACAGGATCATTGAAAAAAGCAGTCCGAGAGTATGTAAAACATTCATTCTATGCTAAAAATTTCCGACCCGGCGAGCCTGAAGAAGGCGGTGACGGCGTTACTATCATTCAGTTGCGATAGTAGGATTGCCCATAATCACTTGCTGCAAATAACTGCTTCAAAAGGATCCAGCGTGATGGTTTGCACATCAATGATGTTTTTTTGATACGATGATAATAACACTCTGCATGTGCTATCAAAATTGATTTTTCTTTTTGAAGAAGAAAAATTTAATGCTACAAGACATGTATCATTGTTCCACACACGTTTATACAGCATTACATCATCAGATCCGGGTAAAAATTCTATTTCACCAGCATATAATTCTTTACGAGATTTCCTTAATGCAATCAGTTGCCGATAAAATTGCAGCATAGATTCTGCATTTTTTGACTGTAGTGCTACATTAGTGCGCGTATAGTCAGGATTTACCGGCAGCCACGGTTTAGCGGTTGAAAAGCCTGCATAGCTGGTTGCATCCCACTGCATGGGGGTGCGCGCTTTATCTCTTCCTGTATGGAAAGGCCAGTATTTTTTGCCTACAGGATCCTGAATATATCTATAAGGGAACTTCCCATCAACCATTCCAATTTCTTCGCCATAATATATAAAAGGGGTGCCCTTTTGAGTAAGCAGTAAAACCGCTAAAAGTTTAGCTTTTTGTAAGTCATTTTTTGCTATACGTGTAATAGCACGCGACTGATCATGATTAGAAAATACATAACATGGCCAGCCTTTGCCGCCAATGGCTTCATACCAGTCAATCATTATCTTTCGCAATTCATAACAATTAAATGATGCAAACATTGTTGAAAAATTAAAATTCATGTGTAACTCATCATTATTACCCAAAAACGATGCAGGAAGATGGGAATCGCGTATTCCCTCATCTAAATAAATTTCTCCTACACTCATTATAGTACCATAACTATCAAACAAAATCCGCATCTCTTTTAATATTTCATGTGCTTCAGGCTGATTACGGTCATATATATGTAATTGCTGATCATGCCTGCGGGGGTTAGTAAAACGCAATTTATATGGGTTATTCCTGAATTGCCTGTCCTTAACCAGTAAATTAATAACATCAAACCTGAATCCTTTGACTCCATTATCCATCCAGAACCGCAATACATCAAACATTGCTTTTTTCACGTTTGGATTGCGCCAGTTTAGATCAGGTTGTTGCTTGGTAAAAAGATGAAGGTAATATTCTTGAGTTAATGGGTCCCATTCCCATGCCCTTCCGCCAAAAGCTGCCATCCAGTTATTGGGCACTTTTCTCTTTTTGCCTGGATGCCATATATACCAGTCTCTTTTAGGATTATCTTTTGATGAGCGTGATTCTAAAAACCATGGATGCAAATGGGATGTATGATTAAAAACCATATCCATAATTATTGCAATATTTCTTTTTTCTGCCTCTTTAACGAGGTGTTTGAAATCACGCATGGTACCAAAAACAGGGTCAATATCGCAATAATCACTGACATCATATCCAAAATCATACATCGGTGAACGGTAAAGTGGCGATAGCCAGATGCCATCAATACCTAAATCCTGCAGGTAATCAAGGCACTCAGTAATTCCGTTTATATCACCAATACCATCATGATTGGAATCTTTAAAGCTGCGGGGATAAATTTGATATATTACCCCGTGTTTCCACCAGACTTTCTTCATGAATTTATTGTTTAATTATTCGTAGTCCCTTTCTTTTGATTCTTTGACTTCCTGTTTACTCACAGTCTTTTCCATCTGGGCTTTTACATCATCAGCTTTTCCCACAGCCTGTAATGCCGTAAAGTATGCAGCAGCAGTTTCATATACTGCCTGGTCAATCCTTTCACGTATTTTTGCATTTGAATGGTATTCCTGTGACATTGCATCCTTGAAGGGCTTAAATAACTTTTTCATGTTACCACCCTTCATGTTATTGGATAGTGCATACTCTTCCATCTTTTTCCATAAATCCATTGAAATGCCTTTATCGGGATTTTTTTGATATGAAGGGCCTTTTTCAACCGCAACACCATATTCATCAGTATCAATACCCCATATTACATTCTGCCAGGTTGTACCAACATTAGCTTTGAAAATTCCATACTTATAAAATTTCCCAACATCCTCTATAGCTGTTCCCGTTGTCCCGTGCTGAGCAATTCCCACACCCCATGGTGCCATCGCCTTATAGGTATTATAGGTTAGCTTGAGATCAATATTCCCCCGCACATTGCCATGCGTGGTTCCATTATTAATGGCAATTAAATCAGGACATTGTCCTAACTTTGCCAGTGCCTCAACAAGTGTAACTGCTTCACTTACTGAAGAATTGCCATGAGCACCACCAATCTCCCCAACTTCAGACTCATACATGAGTCCTGCCCGTACAACCTGCTCACTTAAAAGAGCACTCAATGCAATATTCTGTTCCATTGGCAAAAAAGAACAATCTATTGAAAAGGAACCATATCCCGCCTCAATGGAAGCTTTTATAAGGGAATCAGCTTTATCAAACGCTTTACGGGTTATTTCCTGTACGGTGGTATGATCTCTGTGGCAGGTGAATGGTACAGCTTTTTCACCAACATTTCCCATTTTTTCATTCAATGTTACTACCAGTGTAATAAAATCTTTAGGTGTCAATCCGGTATATCCACCGGTTAAATCACTTTCGGATAATGCCAGTTCATAAATCACCGGTGCCTGTAATTCCATGGAAGCTTTTATCAATCCGGGAATAGCAATTTCATGCCGTGTATTAACAGCCATCACCACCCAGTGGTTTCCTTCTTTCATTGCAGATTGTATAATTGATTTTCCGTTTACATGCATCACTTTGGAATCAGGGAATGCTTTTTTAAAATTTTCAGGGCGTAAATCCAGAATACTCATATATTCCTCCAATATTAATAAAATTGATGTAAGAAAACCTACCAGTAATCAAAATTTAATCAAGCATAATTTTTAACACTCAAGAATATTCTCACCTATCATCATTTACTATCTGTCTTATAATTCTGTTTCCATTGTTATACAGTATGTTTTCCAATGTTGTTTTGCTTAATCCGTATTTCATTAATGTCTCGATCTCCAACTCACGGGGAAAGATTATATTGGGAAAATCAGAGCCATACAAAATTCTATCCTGATATTTTTCCAGCACTTCCGGATCTTTATGGAAAGCACCTTCATAATCTGGTAAAAACACAAACGCTGTATCCATCATAAGATGGGGATAATCATCTAAAAGTTCTAAAAATTCATCATATTCATACGCACCCATATGGGCGATAGTTACCGGTATATCAGGATATTGCCTCAGTAATTTCTTAAATCCGCCAATCCCAACAAATTCGTTTCCCACCGGACCAGTGCCAACATGCATCAGGATGCGCTTTTTATAGTGTTGTACCAGTTCATACAGTGGGGAAAGGCGTGTATCGTAAGGATAAAATTTCTGAACTAAAAGCTGTAACTTAAACCCCAGTACCTTTGGATGAGTAATAAAATCTTCAACAGTTGCGATATCATCATCAGGATGATATGCGCCAAAGCAATACACATTGTCCTGTTCATCCAGAACCTTCAGGTTCCAATCATTTAAATGTTTTGCAACACCTTCTTTATGAGCATAATTTGAATACACAATTTTTTCAACACCACGTTCTTTAAGATATGCAATACATTCCTTATAATACAGGTGATACATAACATCCCAACCATAGTCTTTCACAAAAGATTTCCAGATAGCATCAAACATGCGGTCAGGGAAAAGATGTACATGAAAATCAATGATTGGATAAGGATATGTGTTCATTTTTTACCATATTCTTTGCGATATTGTTTTGGTGACATCCCGGTCATTTTTGAAAAAACCGTACAGAATGTGGTATTGGAATTAAACCCCACAGCAACACCAATAGATAATATAGAACGGTCAGGTTCTTCCAGTAAAAGTTTCTGGGCTTCCTTTACTCTGAATTCATTGACAAATGTGTTAAAATTTTTTTGGATGTGTTCATTCAAAATTTCTGACAGCTGATGGGCACTTATATTGAGTTCTTTAGCCAGATCAGGTAGCGACAGTTCCTCATCAGCAAACGCCTTCTCATCTTCCATGATTTCATATAATCGCTGAATAATTTGCTGTATATCTAGCCCTTTAATCCGTGAACGTTCATATCGTGCCTTCATAGCCTCACTTTTTAAAAGCTTGTTATAATCAGGATGACGCTGTGTAACAAGGTACACAAAAGTCATTGCTGTATTGGCTATGATCACTGCCCACTCCACTACGTGTAATGAAACAAATGCCCCATATACACATATTGCATTGGATACCACTATGGATAACGCAAAGATGTAGCCCATCCGTGAAACGCCAGGCACAGTATTCCATTTTTTCTTATTCCATACGTATGCCATAGTTATCAAATTAGGCAACATAAACGTAATAAGATAGATATTGGGAATTATAAAAAGCAGGTACACACCTTTATCATAAAGCGATAGTTCATAGAATCTGTCACTTAGCAGTGGTAATCCAGGGAAACATGCTGAACCGCATGAAATGCCCTTGATAAACAAAGGTACCAGCAAATAGAATAAAGAAATTATGGATGGCAACAATACAATATAATAGATTTTCTTTACATCAAAGAGGCTTGTTATTATCCAGGTGTATCGCATCACCATAAGTGGGGGAACAATAAAAATTACGGGAATTGAAGCAATACTTACATAGTACCCAATAGCGGAACTATCGAACAGACCTGACGAATAAATGCATATTTGCAAAAGCCAAATTCCTAAGCCAAAGAAAGAAACTGCATATAGTTTATTAATGGTTACAATTTTTTTCTGCACAAACTGCCCCAGGGCAATAATCACTGAAAAAACTGCACCATAGAACATAAAAAAATGTAATACTGATTCACTGCTCATAAATACTCAAATTTATATAATTATAATTTTAAAATTATTAAACTTTCAAAGTTATAACTCTGAAAGACTTTTAAGCATATAAATGATATACTCTGAATAGCATAATACAATACCATCCGGTCGTTATCTGGCTTTACCGGATGTAACCTATCATGGGAGGTTATATTATGACTCAGCATCAAAATGTCAATTATGAAAAGGAATTTGAAGAATACCTTAACAGGGAAAAGCACCTTGCTCTGATGGTGCTTAACAGGGCTAAAAAATTTGGCGATTCAAAAATTGCTGTACGCCACAAAGCCTATGGTACATGGGAAGCATTTACCTGGAAGCAATTTGGTGATCTAATTGAATCGGCAGCCAAAGGATTGCTCCTTTTTGGAGTAAAGGAATTTGAATTTGTTGGTATTTTTTCAAATAACAGAGTGGAATGGGCTGTTGTTGATTATGCTTCATTTGCAATAAGGGCATGCTCTGTACCGGTTTATGCCACAAATTCAGCCAAAGAACTTGAATATATAGTCAACGATTGCGGAATACGCATTCTTTTTGTTGAAAAGCAGGAACACTATGACAAAGCAATGAGTATAATTGATTCAGCAAAAAGCCTTGAAAAAATCATTGTTTTTGACCGTAATACAAAAATTGCCAGTGACCCACGTGTTATGCTGTTTGATGACTTTATTGCTATGGGCAAAAGTAAGAGCATTGATGCACAGTTACAAGAACGCTTATCAAAAGTGCAAAGTGATGACCTTTCAACACTTATTTACACTTCAGGTACAACAGGTGAACCAAAAGGTGTTATGCTTACCCATAAAAACTGGTTTGCCATGCTGTTTGGAACAGGGTATCACATTCCGGTAGAACCAACAGATGTTAATTTAGCATTTTTGCCGTTATCACATGTTTTTGAACGGGCATGGAGTTATTTCATTCTTTGCAATGATGCACAGGTAGATTACTGCCATGATACAAAAGCACTTCTTGACTTCTTAAAAGAATCCAGACCACACTTTATGTGCAGTGTTCCACGAATGTGGGAAAAGGTATATGCCACAATTATGGATGGCATAAAAAATGCACCTCCTGCAAAACAGAACCTATTCAACTGGGCACTGGAAATCGGTGGGAAATACCAGTATCTAAAGAAGGACCACAAACCTATTCCAATAGGATTAAAACTTAAACATGCATTAGCTACAAAACTAGTGTTACATAAAATTCGTGACCTCTTTGGTGGCAGGAACAAGGTATTCAATTGTGGTGGTTCTGCCTTTTCAGGTGAAATTAGCGAATTCTTCTTCAAAGCAGGTGTATTTATTTTACAGGGTTATGGCATGACTGAATGTTTTGTAATTTGTGTATCCAACCCCGAAAGAAATAAATTTGGCACCTGTGGTCCTGTTGTTCCACTTATGCAGGTGCGTGTATCGCCTGAAGGTGAAATTCAGGCCAAAGGTCCCAGCATGACACAGGGATACTGGAATAAACCTGAACTTACCAGGGCTCTCTTTACTGAAGATGGATGGATTAAAACTGGTGATGTTGGTTTTATTGACAGTGAAGGTTTCATTACAATAACTGACCGAATAAAAGACCTGTTCAAAACCTCTGGAGGAAAATATATTGCACCACAGCAAATTGAAATGTTATTCAAAGAAGATATATACTTTGAACAGACTGCAGCAATTGGGGATGGCCGTAAATTTGTTTCAGCATTAATTGTTCCGGCATTTGAACAACTGGAAAAATGGGCAAAAAACAATAATATTAGCTTTTCTTCACGGGAAGACCTGGTAAAACATCCTGAAGTTATTAAATTTTACCGTGAAAGAATAGACTATTTAACACGTGATTTAGGTCAGGTTGAAAAGATAAAAAAATTCACCTTACTTCCCCATGAATTTACTCAGGAAAGTGGTGAAATGACACCCACTCAGAAAATACGACGCAAAGTAATCAATGAACATTATAAAGATATTATTGAAGAAATGTATGCTGAGTAAGTAAAAATCCGCCGCTATCTTTTTTGGCGGCGGATTTTTTCTTTAAAAAAATACATGACCACTTGACATTAATTATCTTTTTACTTATATTTAAGAATATACTTAAAATCTAAAAAGGAGTCAGCTTATGTACAATAGTAAAACAATTATAACAATAAGTTTTATTTTTATTGCCACTATGGCACTTGCACAGCATCAACACGGCAAAGGTATGATGTATCATATGTATGATCCATCATCAGAAGTAACTGTTTCAGGTACAGTTGAAGATACAGTAACAGAAGTACACCCATGTTGTGGTTCAACTATGAACCATTATTATATTAAAGTTAAAACTAATAATGAAACAGTTAAAATCTTTTTAGGTCCAACTGACTATGTTAAATCACAGATAACTATTAAAAAAGGTGACAATGTAACAATCCTGGGTTCAAAAACAACAATGAATAATGAAACTGTTATCATTGCAAAAACTGTCAAAAACAAAGATAAAGAAGTAACTTTACGTAATGATGACGGTACACCAAAATGGGCCGGTCAGATGAAGTATAAAAAGTATAAAATGAATCAATAATTATTTTGTTTTTAACCTGTATACACCATCCCATTTTTTCGGTGGTGGATTTTTAGCAAATTCCTTGCAACGCTCTATATACGTTTTACAGGGGCCATCATCAGGAACAATGCGCAATCCTGCTTTAAAAGCAGATTGCGCTTCTTCCCATTGCCTTTCTCTGAATAGCTGTAATCCTTCATTATATTTCTTCAACATTTCATACATATAATCTGGAAGCGTGCCTTTTTTCCCAAATAATTCATATACCTTAATTGGTTGCTCTTTTCCAACAACCCGTATTAAATCTAATTCCCTTGCTTCAACAACATCTTTTACCCGTTCATAGGTTGTTTCGCTGATCATAGTATATGTACCATAATACTTGTTAGCTCCCTCCAATCGCGAAGCCAGGTTAACGGCATCACCCATCATGGTATAATCCATACGCTGCCGGGATCCCATATTACCAACAACAGCATCACCTGTATTAATTCCCATTCTTACTCTCAGCTCAAATGTGCCTTTTTTACGCCATTCTTCTCTGAGTTCAGCCAACCGTCTTTTCATATCAATAGCTGCCAGGCACACTCTTTCAGGATGATCCTCAAATGCCAGTGGTGCACCAAAAAAGGCAATTATTGCATCCCCTTCATATTTATCTACCGTACCTTCATATTTTAAGATTATATCTGTCATTTCTGATAAGTATTCATTGAGTAATGCAACAAGTTGCGGTGGTGTTAATTTTTCAGAAATGGATGAAAATCCAGCTACATCTGAGAAAAAGATACTTATATTTCGCAGTTCGCCTCCTAACTGTAATTTACCAGGATCCTTTATCAGTTCTTCAACAACACGTGGTGCCATATATTTAGAAAACACTTCTTTAATATACCGTTTCTGGCTTTCCTCACTCATAAACTTGACACTACTTACTATTGCTGATGGCAACAGTATAGCCAGCGACACACCCAGTTGATCCATATAAAGATTTTGAAATGCGAATAATGCTATGTTTATAATATTGTAAACAACAAGCGTTCCCACAATTGCTGTAATTGTACCCATTGCACTTAACCGTTGAACAGCAAGTACCAGGAATATTGCCAGCAATAAAATTAAACAATAATCTATCCATTGAGGAACCTGATAAATGTAGGCTTGCTGTAAAACCGTGTTAATAAAATTATGGTATGTACCAACCATCAAATATTCTGATGATAGGGGTGTCACCCCAATATCATGTGAAGCTGTTGCTGTTAATCCTATTATGCATGAATGATCTTTTAATCTGTCAACCTCAAGCACCAGGCGTGCAGCGTTAATAAAATTAATTAAATTTTTACTGGCCTCTTTCAATTGATTATCGTTGTTTTCTTTTAATTGCTTATTTATTTCAGCTAACTGATTTTCCAGATTCTTTATATATCCACTTTCTATCTCATACAACCGTTTACGGTTAGTTTTTATTTTTTCCCATAGATCCTGTTTGGCTTTCATGTCTTTTGTTTTTTCAAATATTTCATGCATGGTAGCCAGTTCACCATATAACCTACTTCGTTCGGTGTTTTTGGACTGCACTTCCTGTTCATCAAAGAATTCATGTATTGTGTCTTTTAATTGATTATATTCAAGCAGTGCATAAAATGATACATGATTAAAGGTTTCAGTAAATTCGCCACTCCAGTGAATATAGGACATACCAGCATCATCAATAGGAATGACGTAATCCTTTTTTTGCAATGTTATTGGGTCAATTGCATTGTGCAGTATGATATGTTTTCCATGAACTATCTCCACATCAGTTTTTTTAACTTTCATTAAATCCATCAGCATAACCATAGCCATATGGAAATATATTCTATCATTGAATACACGTATAAGTCGTATGCGGCGGGCAATACCATCAATATCAAAGTCACTATCCACATATCCAAAATCCCTGGCCTTCATGGCAAGTTCTGGAATTGGATATTGAATAATTACTCTGGTTGGGTCAACATAACGAGAAAATTCTTTTTGCTTATCTTTGGGAACCGGAATTGAAGCTATTTTCTCAAATCTCTGGATGGATTCGTTTCGTTTTTGCTGCTCTTCGGGTGTTAATTTTGTTTCTGCAAGAGTGCGATTTAAAAACGAATACGCCAGAATAACATTATTTTTGGCGATAGCTTCTGAAAATAGTCGGTCGCTGTCCAGTATTGCCTGATTAAGTTCTTCGTAAGTGATTCGCTTGCCAGTTTTTACTTTTTCTTCTACAATTTTCAATATATCAGGTTGAGCATACCGAGGTGATTTATCCATAAATTGAATATCAAATGCTATCTGTTTTGGCGCTATATCCTTTATGACTTCAAGACCATTAGCGTAGATATACCGCGGCCATGGAAATTGACCTACATTGCTGATGCTGTTATCATCAATATCAAGAAAGGTTAGATATTCCCATTGTGGAAGCTGTGGTTTTATTTTGAACCGCACATCAAATAATTTATACTCAAAAAGCCTGTATACATTAGTGAATAAAAAACCAATAATAAGCAAACCCAGAATCAAGCCTATAGCAGCCCCATATAACGGATTTGATTCAATATTTTTTCTTATAGTATCAAACTTTATTTCTGGCATAAACCACCTGCTTATCTTTATTTTTCTGCATTATAACAGATTATGTTTAAATATTACAAGTATAATAATATTTTGTTATCATATTTATTTCATTTCTTTTGGATGCGAAGATATCTTTAATTATCCTGCCACAAAAAGTGGTAAAGGTAAAAAATTTTATAAATTTACAAAATAGTATTTTTTGAAATTATCAGACAAATACTATATTATTTTATGCAGTTTTATTGTAGTCCGATTGATAGTGCATCAAACGTATTTTCAAGATTACATATTCCATAGCTTTTATAAAAGCCTCATTAATGGGATATCGTTCACCTCTGGAAGGATCTATCATCATCGACTGCATAGAAAGAGAACTCATATGCGGTAAATTACTGAAATGGATGGCAGCTATTTCTTTTTTTGCAGTATACTGATTTTGCAGCGTGCTACATGCTACAGGTACTATCGCCCCATATTTATTTTTCATAAAACTAAAACCAAATAAGCGACACACCAATGGCCTGTATTCATACACAGCACAACACCCTGCATCGTTGTATAATGTATCATCTTTATAGAAAGGGCACAGGTTGTCTAAAGCCTTATCAAGCCATAACTGGTAATTAGTGTGTTCATACAAATATACACATAATGGTAACATTTCAATTATTGACGCTTCAATATTGTGGCTGGCTGTTTTGCAGCACTGACCACAGCCGTGAGGACAGCTGACAGAAAACAAATTTTTTACATTGTTGGTGATTTTTTCAACTTCCTCATACAACTGGATAATTTTTTGTAGTTGTGGAAATAACGAATAATAATTTTGACTAATATACATAATCACACAACACCACTACCGTAGATTAGAAAATTATTATTGTTACATCAGGTAGAAAATTCAAAACATGAAACGTACTGTCAACTTTTTTATTTATTTAATGCATCAAAAGATTCTTTAAATGCTTGTACTCGTTTAGACCATAAAGAATATTTTTTTCTTTCAAGCTTTGAGTATATGCATCCACAATATTTCTGGCGATACATCCCGTATTGTTTTGATAATTCTATTGAATGCTGGTAACCACCATCTGATTTAAAATCAGAAGGTATATATGTTATGTTATATACTTTTGACAGCGTTTTGCCTATCTCATTTATTTTTTCAGCATCTTTATATGGGCTGACAGTTAACGTAGTGCATACAGCATCAAAATTTTGTTCGCGCGCACGTTTAAATGTTTCCTCTAAACGGAATGCATAGCATGCATGACAGCGCGGCGATAGCTCCCCATAAAAGCGGTAAGGCTTTACGGCATTAAACCATTCTCTTTGATTATAGTGTCCGGTAGTTACCGGAATTGAATGAAGATGTGAAAATTGTTCCACTTCATACAATCGCCTTTTATATTCTGACATTGGTGATATATTGGGATTATAATAAAAAATGTGGATATTATATTGAGACACAAGAACAGAGTGTACATGTGTTAAACACGGTCCACAACATGTGTGTAAAAGTAAAGTTTGTAATTGACTATCTTTCACTTAAGATATTTATCAATAAAACTATTTAACTTTTTCAACTTTGCAGGATTTACTTTGCCATCAAGCCACAATAAAAGGTCTGCATTCACACCACGGGTACAATTGTATTCGTGATGAATCACAAAATTTGCAATTTCAAATTTCAGCTTTTCAAAAATCTCTTCAGCTATACATAGATTTGAAGGCTCAGGTCCAATACAGTCAGCAATTTTTACGATGATCTCATGTTTGTTGATTTCTTTGATTTCCTCACGGTAAGGTTCGTCAAAAATACATTTAGCTAAACAAATATTGTCTGAAGGAGATAAATACCATCCATTTACCCCAAAAGAAGCCTTGTTTCTTTTCTTCATTGCTTATTCCTCTTGTACCATGGCAATATAAAAAATATGTAAGAGCAATATAATATTTCTATTAAATATATAAAAATAGTAACAAAATGTCAAATATTTAAGACTAAATTGTTTCATGAAATGAATTTTTTTTTATATTTTTTATATACATTCATAATTTGTGATTAAAATTATTTTATTTTTTACTTGACATAATTACATTAAATTGGTTATTGATTTTCACATCATTAAATTAATGAACTATTTATGAAACTATCATTGTATAACATCATCAGCAAAAGCTATTATTTCTGGTTTTATTATTTTTATAGCAGGGCTCGTCTGTAGCTTTTGCTTATGCTGTTATTATGCAAGGGCCGCAGGCGGGTAGCCGGCGGCCTTTGTTATTTATAGAATAACGTATAAGGCCGCCACCCTCCGGGCTCTTAATTGACTTTTAAATTTTTCGGAGGAATATATGGCCACATGTAATGCAAATCCTGTTTCATTATCCTGCAATATTACTAATGTTGCAACACCATCATCACCGCTTTATAGTAAAACTTATCGTGATGCTTCGGTAATTCACCTTCCCTATAATATATCAATTTCTGAAAACACGTTAGCAGTCATAGCCGGCCCATGCTCAATTGAATCTGAAGAACAGATTATGGCAACCGCTGAATTTGTAAAAAAATCAGGTGCAGCTATATTACGTGGCGGTGCCTTCAAACCAAGGACTTCCCCATATTCATTCCAGGGTATGGGTATTGCAGGTTTACAGTTGTTACGAAAAGCAGGTGACTATTACAGAATGCCTATTATTACAGAAGTTCTTGATAGTGAAGATATTACTATTGTAGCTGACTATGCTGATATCCTCCAGGTTGGCGCCCGCAATTGCCAGAATTTTTCCCTGCTGAGAAAATTGGGGAAAATTCGTAAACCAGTACTTTTAAAACGTGGAATGATGGTTACTATAAAAGAATTTTTAATGGCTGCAGAATATATATTAGCTGAAGGGAATGAAAATGTCATATTGTGCGAAAGGGGTATCCGAACATTTGAAACAGAAACACGTAATACCCTTGACATATCTGCAGTGCCAGTTTTGAAGCAAAAAACACACCTGCCAGTTATTGTTGATCCTTCACATGCAGCAGGGAACTGGAAGCTCATCCATCCTTTAGCACTTGCAGCATTAGCTGCAGGCGCTGATGGCCTGATGATTGAATGCCATATAAAACCTGAATCAGCACTGTGTGATGGTGAACAATCATTAAGGCCGGATAAATTTGCCCTTTTGATGAATGATATACATAAAATGAATACCTTGCTTAATAAAAAACTGGAATGTATCTAAACAATAATAAATGGTACCTGAATGCCAACGGAAACTATTAATGAACCATCACAACGATACAGGTCGCCATCCATAGTATACATAAACGGTTTTGTTGAATGGATTTCTATTGTACTAACAACTTTTTCAATATAATCTTTATGGTTTATAGGTGTGCCATTTTTTAGTTTTAGTACATTCTTTGCCAGTTTCCCTGGTTTCATTGCACATACTATAGTATGAAATTTATCTTTATGTTCATTTGCTCTGTATAAGGGATAAAAGCCCATACCTATAGTTTCTACCGTTCCTGCAAGTATACCCAAAACACGTGAATATGGCATAGATTCCGCATCACATTTAATATTTCCTTCAAAACCTTTAAATAAATGTGAGTGCTGATTAGCCAATGCTTCATAAATACTGCTAAATATTAAACCTACCAGTTTAGTATAACTTTTACCAATACTATAGTAAGTTTCCAGAAAATCTGCAACAAGGCCATTCCCAAATAAAAAACAGTGATTATTATCAATAACCATTGTTTTGCGATTTACAACGTTAATATATTTCCCATTGTTTATGGCAATAACAGCCCTCTGCAATATTGATTCTGCATCACCTTTTAAATTAATACTGTTGGCAACATTATTCATTGTACCACCTTTTAATATTAAAATAGAAGGCAGGTTATTGTTATACACTTTTGCAAACTGCGTAATAACATGATGCAATGTGCCATCACCACCTGAAGGAGCAATATAATCAATACCTGTCTTTTTAAACTCGCGCGCAACATCAACTATTTCTTCTATTGATTTTGTATATTTCACTATGACACTATCCTGCCCAATTTTTTCAAAAACACCTTCGGGATGTTTCTTTGCTAATTTATATTTTCTGGAGTTGAGATTAACAATAACACCAATTTTTTTCATACAGTATCCTTTTATTATGGTATGTAATTTCAGATCAAGTTTACATTTTCTATATGTGTATGGTGTATGTGTCAAACCGTTTTTGGTTACCATTAAAAATATATTGACCTGATATGTATAGAAAATGTACATATTACATATAACAAAATGAAACATAACTAAGTATATCTGGATTATAATCTTTTATGGCAATTATTTGTATACGTGGTGGATCTCTATCAGCGGGGCATAATGTTAGAACATCATATGTTGATTTGCTATCACATGATGGACTACTTCAAACTCATACGTTAATTAATATTTCTAAATTGGGCGATAGTTCCTTTGAAGGAGTATGGCAGTTTGATACTGTACTATTGCATAAACCAGATATTTTAATACTTCATTTTGGAATAGACGATATTTACAGACCAGTGTACCGTTCAGAATTTAAGGAAAACCTTGTGCGCATGGTACAGAAAGCACGCAATGCATCAATTAATAACATCATCCTGACAACACTGCATTTAGTTAGAAATCAATACGATATGGATGCTGTGGACGTTTTTACACGTACCGTACGTGAAGTTGCCTTAGACATGAATTGTCTATTAGCAACAGTTCATATAGAATGGATAAACTATCTCTTTGAAACAGGAAAAACTCTGGATACACTATTAACAGCTGATGACAGATATCCCAATGAAAAAGGACATGCATTAATTGCTGAAGCTATCAAGAAGAAGTTGGCTCAATTACTTTCATAAAGTAATAAAAAGGCACATGGTTTTGTTCATAGATTGCCATGTGCCTTTTACAAAATCTATTTAATATTTCCAGCTACCTTTTTTATTTGCTCTTCGGCTTCTTTGTTCATCTTTTCAAGCAGTTCTGCACAGGTTGGAATATCATCTATAAGGCCAATGGATTGTCCAACCATTAATGGTGCTGCATTGACATCACCCTGCTGCCATGCCTTGCTCATTCGTTCTCCTGATATTAATGGGAACAATTCTTCAAAGCCTCCACCTCGCTGTTCAATTTCAAGTATTTTATTTACAACTTCATTCTTTAAAGCCCTTCCCTGTAAATGCAGGCTTTTCATAATAAGTGTGGTTTCATATTCCTGGCGTTTGACAAGCTCCTGCTTTATATTATCATGCACTTCACATTCTTTTGTAGCTATAAAACGGCTTGCCATCATTACGCCTTCAGCACCTAACATCAATGCTGCTGCCATAGTTTTACCATTTGCAATACCGCCAACTGTAATAACTGGTATTTTAACCGTTTGTGCAATTTTTGTAGTTAGCACCATTGTAGTTACATCATCACTCAACGGATGCCCACCTTCTTCTATACCTGCTGCATATATTCCATCATATCCAACGTGTTCAGCATGAACGGCATGACGTACTGCACCCACTTTATGAAAAAGTTTGACACCTGCCTTTTTAAGCATGTCAATATATTCCATGCCACAGGCTTTATCAATAGGGGCGCCTGAAACTTCAATACCTGCAACTTTTTCTTCGGCACACACTTTAAGATACATTTTGTGATGCTCCCCTGTGATGCGAACAGAAGGCAATATTGTGACATTGACAAAAAAAGGCCTGTCAGTTAGTTTTCGTGTTTCACGGATAGCATTTCTGAATTCTTCTTCGGTATTGTAATTACCAGCCGTCAGATTCCCTATCCCACCTGCATTTGAAATAGCAGCACACAATTTTGGTTTACATAGCCACATCATTGCACCACAAATAATGGGATATTTTACCCCAAACATCTCAGTAATCTTGGTTTTAATCATATAGAAACTCTCCTGAAAAAAATATTTATTTAAATTATTATTTCACAATCACTTATGGGAAATGCTGCACATGAATGAATATACCCAAAACGCCTATCTGCCTGTCTCAGTTTCACTCCTTCAGGTTGATACACTTTACCACTCACTAACTTTACTCTGCATAAACTGCATTCACCGCTCCTGCACAGTGATGGTACCACTATCCCGTTTTTTTCAAGTGACTGAAGTATTGGTTCACCTGCATTAACAGTAATATCTTTTTTCCCGCGTATCTTAATAACAAATGTTGAATTTCTGCTAATATCTTTTGGCCATCCTGGCTGTGCAAATACATCAGCGGGCACACCGTACATCTCCAATCGTAGCTGCTTTGGTTTTAATGTAAGGGGCTTTAGTTCTTTCAACAGGTGTTCATATAGTGCTTGTGGTCCGCAGACAAAGAATGTTTTATCGGAACTATCGCCCACCACTTCTTTTATGATTTTTGCTGTAATATACCCTTTATAGGTGCCTGAGCCTTCTTCAAGTACGGGGATATAGTGAAAAAATTTATATTTGGACGCTACCTTTACAAAGTAATCATCAAAAATCAGTTCATCAGCATTTTTACTTCCATAGATAAGCCATATTTCCCTTTCAGTTCCCGTATTGACCGCATGCTGAATCATGGACTTAAATGGTGTCACACCGCTACCACCTGCAATACATACAAGCTTAGTTCCATGAATAATGGGATTGTGGTAAAAATTTCCTGCAGGACCTGATATCTGTAAACTATCGCCAATCGTAATGCTATCAAGTAGATGATTAGAAACTAAACCGCCTTCAACACGACGTACCGTTATATCATAATATGCAATTTCATCAGGCGAAGACGATATACTGTACGGACGTGATGTGCGTATTCCGTTTATTTCAACAATCACAGATATATATTGTCCAGCCTGAAATGGTGGCAGATACTTTTGCTTTGATGCCAGCCGTAATGTTTTGGTGGATTTTGTTTCTTCAATAATATCAATTACTTTTACATCAATAATCTGTGGATGCAACCGTTCAACATATTTTTTAACAAGTCCCCGTTCCAGTCTGTAATCATACCCATAACGTTTGAGGACATCTATGTCAGTTATAACTCTGTCATACCCTTCAAGTTGTTTTAATATCTGGCTGTCCATGTGTTCCCTCCTATTTGTTTCGCATTTCTTTCAGGATAGCTCTTGCTGCTGAATGCCCTGAAGTAAGTGTTGGCTGATAACCAGCTGAACCATACCAGCTGCCTGCACAATACAGCCCATCAATAGGCGGTTTAGGCGAAACAAACAACGTAGAGTCTTTTACAAACTGGTCAAAACCGTACGCCCCACCACCTGGATGGCCCAAATAGCGCATATGTGTAATTGGTGTAGCAATTTCCATTTCCTCAATATGGCTAATAAGGCCCGGAAAAACTTTTTCTGCATTTTTCAACATGGCTTCAGCACAACGGTATTTTTCATCATTGTACTGATGAGGGGGCACTTTAAGCCATGGTTCGGCATACTTCATGGTGACCAGTACAACTTGCGATGTGCCCTTTGGCACCATTTCATTATCAAAAACATTATAGCAGGTTAAAATGAATGAACTTTTATCAGTTTCAAGTGTTTTCGATAGTTCATAATCAAATTCCATATCTGTGGTATTGCTGATAAAATTTGTTTCTTCATTAATGCCAACTTCGTGATATTCACAATCCAGTCCGCAATATATGGTAAAAAAAGATGTTCCTACGCTGCTCCCCTTATATTGCTCCAGAACTTTGTGATTTGCCGCATCATCCATCATGTCTACAAACGTGCTTATTGCTGAAGCATTGGACAGCACATACGTTGATTCAAATTGCTGGCCTGATGAAGTGCGAACGCCATAAACCTTATTATTTTTTACCAGTAGTTTTTCAACTTCAGTGTTAAATAAAACCTCTCCTCCATTTTCATATACCACTTCAAGCATTGCATTTGACAGCATCTGCGACCCGCCTTTTATATGATATGGCTTAAACTCTACATAAGAAAACAGCAATGCTGCCATATCACTGAAACAAAGCTTTGAAGGTGGCAGTCCCATATATGTCCAGTATGGGCTTATGACCGCTTTCAGTATCGGATCAGTAAAATATTCGTCAAGTACTGATTGAGTATCTTTTAAAGCATATTTATAATATAAGGGATATTTCTTAGGATTAATATCTGGATCATTTAAGTAAAAAGCTCCTATAACTTCAGTAAAAAACTGCCATACAAAATCAAAAAACTTCTGTATTGCATCTTTTTCTTTTGGGAACTTGCCCTGCAACACTTTAATCAGTTCCTCTTTATTTGTCGGCAGCGTAACATCTACTACACCAGGCAACACAACCCGGTAAAGTTTTTCCATTTCAACAAATTCCAGTTTATTCAGCACACCAATGCTATCCAGTACACTTCTTAAGGGCCCTGGTCGTTCAGGAGTACCCAACCCGCTTAACTGGTGGAGAGAGACTTCAAACTCAAATCTTCCTCTGCAAAAGCTTGTTGCACACCCACCCGGAATATTATGCTTTTCTATTAAAAGAATTTTTACTCCTTTTTTGGCAAGAGTGGCAGCTGCAGATAAACCTGCATTTCCTGCACCAATAATTATTACATCATACATTACAGAACCTCCTTTAACATAACATTGTTATGTTAAAATACATTCTATTTTAGTCAACAATTTTTAAATAAAAAATAAAAGAGGGGCTCATAGTACCCCTCTTATTGAATTTCGATAATAATGATCAATTATTATATGTTTATCGTTTTTCCAGTGGTATATATTCCTTAAATTCATCCAGAGATGAGGCATAAGCAGGCCGTATGATCTTATTGTGTATAATCTGTTCAATCCTGTGAGCCGACCAGCCGCTAAACCGTGCCATGGCAAAAATAGGTGTAAACAATTCCATGGGAATACCCATCATCTTATAAATCAATCCTGAATAAAAATCAACATTTGGTGAAGCAACTGTTCCTTTATATTTCTGTACTAAACGCGAACCAATATCTGCAACTTTTGCAAAAAGGTTAAATTCATCTAAATTCTTTTTCATTTTTGCAAATTCTTCAGCCTTTTGCCTGAAAATAATAGCACGTGGATCGGATTTTGTATAGACTGCATGCCCTATACCATATATTTTTCCACTTCTGTCATAAGCTTTCTTTTCCAGCATAAGCTTAAGATAATGTTCCACTTCTTCATCATCGTTCCAATCTTTAACATGCTGCTTTATATCTTTCATCATTTTCATCACAGCTTCGTTTGCTCCACCGTGCAAATGACCACTTAATGAGGCCACACCAGCACATAAAGCCATATATGTATTAGCACCACTGGATGTTACGGTCCTGACTGCAAATGTTGAATTATTACCACCACCATGCTCAGCATGCAACATAAGAGCTAAATCAAAAAGTTTAGCTTCATATTCATCAGGTCTTTCACCACGTAACAAATATAAAAAGTTTTCAGCAGTACTCCATGCGGGGTTTGGTTTTGTAATAAATAAATCCCCACCTTTTCTGAATTTCATTACATTGTAATTATATGCAATGATTACAGGAGCTTTTGCAATAATATTGATACACTGCCTGCTAACATCTTTAATATCAGTTGAATCGGGATCCGGATCACACCTGCTTAAATGTGATATGACAGAATGCAAAGCATACATTTGGTTATAGTTAACATCTTCTTGCATTATGATTGCACGTTCTAACTTTGTTAAAGGACGTCTTTCTGCAATTACCTCTTCAAAGCGTTCCAAATCCTTTTTATTAGGTAATTCACCTGTAAGAAGTAAATAGGTTATTTCATCAAAACCATACCTACCTTCTTCCTGAATACGCTGTGCTAATTCACAGGCATCATAGCCACAATAATAAAGCTTACCTTCAACAGGCTTCACAGTATGAGTTCCATCAGGATTTGGTATTTTTTCATAGCCTATCACTATACCTTTAGAAGTAATACCGGCTACAACCCCTGAACCGTCCGGATTCCTTAGACCCAATTTGATATCTTTCTTTTTGATCAATTCAGGTGAAATGGCATCATGCTCAAGCATAAGTTTTTCAATTTTTTTTAAGATTTGTTCCATCCACACCTCCGTATTATTTGATGTGTTAGCATCCATCGTCTTTGCAAGCATTATAGCCATTTTTATTCTCCTTTTATAGATTTTTGGCTATAATACTCAGTATACTTTATTGTACAAGAATATCTACATTAAATACTTACATTTTCTATATATTTAACATTATTGCAATAAAAGAATAGAAATTATGAGGAATTTTCAAAGCAGCTGGAAAATACTTACTTTTATATCATCAGCTTTTTTACTACTATTTTGTCAACCTTAAAAATTAGTTAATTCTACACAAAATTGATTCATGTGGCTTCAATTCGCCTAAATCTAAATGGTCACTATACACATAAATTTCTCTGTGACCCCATACATCACTCAGTTTGCTTGCTGGTGATATAACTTCTTTCAATAATCCTTTAAGTTGAACTATCTTTTTTCTGGTACTGTTGGAAAAATTGAAAAATGCTATGTAACCGGCTGTATTATATATAATTTCGGGCATCTCCTTCTCCATGATGTCAACTGGATAAGATTTCTCTAAACTGCATATTTTAATCAATTCATCAATAGTATCTATAAGCTTCCAATCATCATTATGCAATAAGGCCAAATTATCCGAAATAAAGTACATTCCACCTGTAATAATAACTGCATTGATCAGCGTCATCCTTTCTTCTTTTGAAAGTTTAGTTTCTGTTTGCCGCAACATGATACAATCAGGGTCATTAAGCCATAAATATCTGTGCATCTGAGCACGGTTTAATATGCTTCGTATTGCAAATTTGGTACACAACGCATGTGGGTCACGTGTAAGATAGTAACGGTATTTGGCCATCCAGTAGGGAGCCACATCAGGGCCAATACGCATTCCATCAACATGACTTATAGATGCTGATAAAGGAGCACCACATCCTAAGATAAACACTCTATCACCGGCAACATCCCTGATGAGGGTATATCCCAATTTCAGACGTTGAGCAGATGTTAAACTCATATCGTATGCTCTGCCGCACAGTGATGCAGCATACACAAAATCCAACTTTAAGTATCCAAACCCCCATTCGTGGACAAATGTATTGATTACTCCTTTTATGTATTCCTGAAACTCAGGATGAGTTGTATCCAGAGCATAAAAATATCCAAATATATCCCAATTGGGATTCCAGCCAGCAACAACCGGTTTCCCATCATCATCGTGAAGAAACCAATCAGGATGGTGTTGATAAAGCATTGATTTCCGTGAAGCTATAAAAGGAGCAAGCCATATACCTGGAACCATCCCCATAGTCCTGATCTTGCGAGCAATTGAAGCCAGTCCACCGGGAAATTTATTATTTATAGATAACCAGTCACCTATTTCAGTTTGATAACCATCATCTATCTGAAAAACATCAAACCGTTTTCCTTTACTTCTTAAAACATCAAGATTGTGATAAATGCTTCTTTCATCAATTTTTGTATAATAATAGTACCAGGAACACCACCCCTTAGGTATTTTTCTTCGTATTGGTATCTGAGAACGAATGAGCTCAAAATATCGATCAAAAGCTTCATTAATATTTTTACTGGTAATAAAGTAAATTAAATCAGCCCTTAATTTTAATGCAGGACTGACTATTACTTTACAGAAATCATGAACTATATCAAGCTGTATATTGTTCCCGGTAGTTGAGGTATTTATATAAACATATTGATTAAACGGCCTTCCCTGACCTATCACACAGTATGATGAATTTTCAGAACCAATAGCTATAAACATGGTACTATTAAAAGATCCGTTTTTACCAGAAGGTAAATTTCTAATAGTATCCTGTAATATGTTCATGCAGGAAAGCCAGCTTGCCATTTCTTTATCATTCAATGAATAAGACCTGGTTAAGCTCCATGACTGATAACCATTTTTAAATACTCGATAATTCTCAGTTTTAGGGATGGAAAATCTACTAATTGATGTAATAACTTTATCTAAGGATAAATCTTCATCGGAAAGGTTATCTATAGTATACTTTATAGCCAGGTGATCTCCTTCATCAGATATAACAACAGTAATTCGTATATTATCATCATTGATAATACAGGTAGTTTTCTTTTTACCCAGAGCTGTTACAGGTAATGATTGAATTCTATGGATAGTTTGATCATGTATGCTGTATATATATTGTATTTTCCAACTTTCAAAAAGTACATCCGGCTTTTTTAATTGTAGTTTTAATTCTTTTTTCCCTTTTGATACAATCCATTCCATAATAATCCCCTATTTTGATGAGCAATCAAGAATATGATTATCAAATACTGAGCCAATCAACAGTGATGAATTGTATCGCACACCTACAGTGGAAGATTGAATTAGTTTTCCATCATCAAGGAATTCTGTTTCTTTTTTGTATCCACTATCAGTAAAACTAATTTTAATTATTTCTGATGGAGCAATTGCCTGTTCACTTTTGGAATGCTTTACAAAAGTTAATAATTTTGGATGGCAACCTGCCCATAACGTTCCCTGCCTATCAAACGTTATATTATCAACACCTGTATTACATTGTATATCATATAAAAACGTTAAATTATAACCTTTTTCAATAGTATATACTTTTATACATTTACCCACAGGTGAGGCAACAAATAATTTTAACCTGTCAGGGCTTAATGTTACACCATTAGCATATTTAATATCTTCAGCTTTAATCTCAAAATTTTTCCCATCATAAAACAATACATACGAATTGGATAGCTGGAGATACTCCTCCAGTGACTTGCCAAATGCGGATTTGTTGCCATGATCATTAGTAACGTAAAACATGTCTTCTGCTACCATGGCACAATCGTTGGGTGAAAACATAAGATTTTGATCCTCTATGGATTTTATGTATTTCAGAGTGTTTTCTTTAATAAGAAATTTTTCAATATAATGACCATCGGTGCGGTGATTCACTACATACAGTAACAGTTTATCTTTTGTAATTGCAATTAAATCAATGCCATGAGGATGAAATTCAAAAGGGAAATTAGTTTTCATTTTGTTCAGTACTTTTGTTTTTGTATTATATGAAAATATTGCCCCATTTATATTCTGTCCACGGGCATAAGCTCTACGATCATCAGAAGAAATATATGCAATGCCTGAATTATAGTCTATGACGATATCTTCAGGTCCTGGTACAGAATCAACAGGTTTACATGAATAATTTGAAAGAGAGGTTATTGTTTTGAATTCACCAGCATCATATAATGTTTTGATTACAAAGGCAATAACTATTAGAATTAATACGATAATTATTATAATTGACTTTTTCATATACTGAACCTCCCAGAAGAAACATATATAAATCTTTTTTTGTAATAAATGTAATAAACACAAATACTTTAATAGTATACATTAACCCTTAAAAACAGCAAATGTATATTTTTATTCACTTCAAATACGGTGTCTTATACAACACTTAAATCATTTCCCTGATAATAGAAAGATAGTGTATACGTCGTCAAGTATTATTACAATAAATTTTTTATGAATATTATTAAATTTTATTTATATCCTTCTTCATGCCTTCCCACATCTCTTTAAGCCCCTTTTTCCACCGTTCATTTTCCAATGCTTTACCTCGCCATTTTCTGCCTTGAATGACATTACGTTCCAGTATTTGCCATCCATGTTCATAATCAAACCACTTCCACTGGCATCCTGCCTTATAAATACATTCACAATTTTCAATTTTGATTAATACCTCAGAAGCTTTTTCATAATCAAAATAAACCCAGTGCATACCTGCATAAAAGATATACTCCGGATCTCCTATGTTCAATAACGCATCAAATCCTATTTTATGATTAAATCTTTTCCAGTCCAATCCCGCATGGTATATATACTTGGAAGAGTGTAATTCTATAAGGCGGGCAAGCCCTCTTTCATAATCAAACTGCTTCCAGAACCTCCCTGCCCTGAAAATATACTCGTCATTATCCCATTCAAGAATCTGATTAATTCCACGTTGATAATCAAAGTTTTTCCAGTAAATACCTGCATGATACAATCCATCAATATCATTATTTTTTATGAAGTATTCCATTGCTAAAGAAACATCAAAATACATCCAGTCTTTGCCAGCTTTTACAATATAATCTGTTACATTGCAGGCTAAAAGTTCGTGGACCAGATTTAACGCTTGGTCACTTTTTTCTAATCCTGCCCTGTAAATTGTCTGTGCTTTTTTAATGTTATCTTCTTTATTCATATGGGTTGTTAAACATCTGTAACAATTATGCAATGGCATTATACAATAGAAACAGCTTTGCCAAATGGTGGTACAAAATTTTCATTGCGGCTTTTTGTTATTAGCCATAACGTACTGGGATATGGCTTCAATTTATCAACATCATATATATATCCATCCGTAATGACAAGCACCATTTCTTTATGCCCTTTTAAATATTCATTAAAAAATGAAGAAAAAAACGTTGCACCGCCATATCCTGATTTAATCAGCTTCCAGTCGCCCTTTTTATATTCATACGGTTTTACAGATGTTTCAGACCGTGTGAATGAATCCCCCTGTTTTACCGGAATAAAATATTCTTCGTCCACACATACAAGAAAGACTTTATATTTGCCAGTTAAATCTTCTATAATGCCAAAAGCTGTTTCCAGGTCTTCCCTTTGAGCCATCATGGAAGCAGAAATGTCGATAGCTACTGTAATGATTTCACTCTGTTTATACGCCCTGCCTGCTATATATATTCCCTTAGCAACATATCTTCGGTTAAACCGCGAATGAGTGTAATACCATTCGTTTGAATGCGACATGTAGTCAATAATACTTTTTATATGATTTTCATAATATGAACTATCGCACATATTAATTTTTTCCA
>JARYLT010000026.1 GCA_029907515.1 Spirochaetota bacterium
CCCTCAGCATACAGGGACAATGGGATTGTAGCAGTATTACCATCAGGATTTATGGTATAGTCAAAGCGGGTGTACTCAGGCTGGCTGTATTTCTTTTTTACATACACGATTACCGTTGCTGTATTACTTCCAAAAGGCTCCTGTGCCATAACATACAGCGTCATATCGCCTGTGGTAAATTCTTTTCCGCAATGAACGGGTTTGCCATCCTTATCAACACCCTCACAAAACTGCAGTGGTGCTTCTTTGCCACAGGTAACCATGCTGATAACGGCCACACACAGCAACAACTTATAGAAGTGAACCCTGTATATCCTCATCATCTTCTATTTCCCCTGTATCCTCTTTAACTTTAACCGATTTTTTTTGTACCGTTCCATCAGGCTGCTTTTGCAACACCTCAATCTTGCGTTCTGCTTCTTCTAATTTTTGCCGGCAAAACTTTGCCAGTTCAACACCCCTTTCATAGTACTGTATGGACTGCTCCAGCGTCAGTTCTCCAGACTCTAACTTTGAAGCTATTGCTTCAAGCTCTTCCAGCGCATCCTCAAAGGTTATTTTTTTAGCCTTTTTTTCCAAAGCTCACCTCTTCATTTACCAATTGTATATCACACTGCATTGACCCGTCATAGACAATAACCCTGACAGTATCACCCTGGTGGATCTTCTTTATTGAAGAAACTATCTGTGAATCTTTCAGTGTAATGGAATAACCGCGCTTCAGCACACTTACCGGTGAAAGGTGCTCCAGTTTGCTTACATTCATCATAAAGATGTGCCAGTAGTTTTGCAATCTATTTTTTATAATAAGCTCTAAATCCCTGACACGACTTAACCGTTCTTTTGTATCCGTGATACATTTGTGCGTCAACGCCTGTATCCTGTTTTCAGCGTCAGCCAGCGCTAGCTCATAGTTTTCAACCAGGCTCATGGGATTTTGAAAAACCCTGCGCCTGACAATTAGCATTATGCGATTAGCAAACGACTGTACCATCATGGTAAGCCGCCGCATCATACGCATGGTATAATTGTCAATAGCAGCTATAAGTTCTGCTTTTACTGGCACGGCAATCTCAGCTGCTGCTGATGGTGTGGGTGCGGCAACATCGGCTGCTAAATCGCTTAATGGATGGTCAATCTGGTGCCCCACTGCGGAAATAATAGGCACTCTGGAGCCGGCAAATGCCCTAACCACAGCTTCTTCGTTAAATGCCATCAAATCCTCAAACGAACCTCCGCCACGGCCGGCAATTATGACATCCACTCCCCACTGCGGATTATTCAGTTCCTGTATACCAGTAACTATCGACTCAACTGCCCCTTCACCCTGTACCTTTGCAGGTGCAAGGATAATTTCAATATTGGGGAAGCGACGCATTGCTACCTTTATGATGTCACGGATGGCAGCGCCTGTTGGCGAGGTCACCACACCAATACGTTTAGGTAATGCTGGGAGCGGTTTTTTTCGTTCAGGCGCAAACAAACCTTCTTTATGTAATTTTTCCTTAAGCTTTTCAATCTTCTGTAACAGTTCACCCAGGCCTTCTTTGCGGATTTTATACACAATAAATTGATATGAACCGCGCTTTTCAAACACCGTAACCCCGCCAAACACCACCACACTCATGCCTTCTTCAAGCTTGAAATCCAGATGCTTGTTTGCGTGTTTAAAAAAAACAGCCTGAATTACTGCCCCTTCATCTTTCAGGGAAAAATAGATGTGCCCTGATGAATGGTACGTAAGGTTAGAAATTTCACCCTTTACCCACACACCATTAAGCTCAGGCGTTGACTCAATGAGCTGTTTGAGTATTCCGGTAATATCGCTTACGGAATACACTGTTTCGGTATGTTCAATTTCTTCAATCATAGATTACTCAAAAGGCAAATGGACCGTTCCGTTATAAATGGTTCCCCGCATAATATCAAGCGTTACTTCCTGGCCCTGTTTCAGGTTGATTTCATTAATAGTAATCCCACCAATGACAGGTATTTCATTCTCCCTGCAGTAATGAATGATGGGCGCATTGATGCTGCATTCACCGGTTATCACGGCTTTTGGCTTTGTGCCTTTAATATGCGCAATGTCATCAGCCACAATAATAGTATTGGGCGATAGCTCTACGGATTGGCTTGTTCCTATGATACCACGAACCACCCCTTCGCCAAATCCTGTTCCTCTGGCTATCTCCTGGGCTACCACATATATACGCATGACGTTTGTTCCACCGGTTACACCCGCCAGAATCCCTGCAGTGATAACAACCAGATCGCCATCATGGATAAGACCGTTTACCCTGCCTATTGCTATTGCTTCATCAACCAGTTCGTTAATATCGTTGCACTGTTTTATCTGCAGTGGGATAACCCCATACGATAACGCTAACTGATTGACCACCTTGTGATTGGTTGTTACTGCTATTACCGGTATCTGCGGTTTATACTTGGAAATCTTGCGTGCAGTATATCCTGACTGTGTGGCAGTAAGGATGGTATCGGCACCTAACGTTTTTGCTGATTCATGCGCTGACAGTGCAATAGCATCGGTTATAGTGGATTTTGTATAGATCTTTTTTTCTGCAATTGTTGCTTTATATATAACAGTCTTTTCAGCATATTCAGCAATACGTGCCATGGTTTGCACGGCTTCTATTGGATACTGACCAAATGCTGTTTCTCCGGAAAGCATGAGTGCATCTGTTCCATCAAATACTGCATTGGCCACATCGGTTGCCTCTGCCCGTGTTGGTATGGGATTACGTATCATAGAATCAAGCATCTGTGTTGCAGTAATCACCGGAATAGCCTGCTGGTTACATTTTTCAATAATCATCTTCTGGACTATCGGTACCTGTTCAATAGGGATTTCTATACCCAGATCACCACGCGCCACCATAATCCCCTGCGAAGCAGCGATAATGTCGTCAATATTGGCAACTGCTTCATGCTTTTCAATCTTTGAAATGATAGGTAACGTGCCGCCAAACTCCTCCATGATGCTTCTAAGCTGTATGACATCATGAGCGCTGCGCACAAACGACAGTGCTATCATGTCAACATCCTGCTTTATGGCAAATTCTAAATCACTTATGTCCTTTTGTGTAATGGAACTGGTTTTTATGGAAGCATTGGGAAGATTAATACCCTTGTTGTCTTTCAGTTCACCACCTCGTATAACGGTAGTATAGATATCAGTATTTTCAACCTGGTCAACACGCAATTCTAACAAGCCATCGTCAATAAGTATGGTCTGACCCTTGTTTACTGATTCTGGAAGTTCTTTTAACGAGACACTTACAGCAACTGAATTGCCCGGCACACTTCGTGTGGTAAGGATAAATTGCTGACCCGGCTCCAGCATTACTTTTTCTTTTAATGTGCCAATGCGAATTTTTGGTCCCTGCAGATCAGCTAAAATACCAATGGGAACATTCAACTCTTTTGACACTTCACGAATGAGTGCAATGTGCTGTGCATGCAACTGTTGCGTTGAATGGGACATGTTAAGCCGTGCCACGTTCATGCCAGCTTTAACAAGTTGTATTATCATTTCTTTAGATTCACTTGCTGGTCCAATGGTACATACTATCTTTGTTTTGCGCATAGATTTACACCGCTTTCTTTTAAATTATGACAATGAAATTATAGTATTTCTTTACCACGTAATATGATATGTACAAACATCTTTTTCAATATATTATAAATTTATACATTTGATTGGTTTCGCATATAATTCCATATAACATGATCAAGTAAACGTGGTGTCATTGAAGGATAATGTGATGACAAATGTTGGCATAATTCTTTAATGATTAATGCAGCATCATAAGGTGTGTATTCTATTCCAGTTGTTTCCATTAAAAATCTTATTATCATTCTATCAGGTTTAATAAGTTGGTCATCACCCGCTAACATAAAGAAATATGATAATGATATTCCGGATTTTTGACCAGGAATTTTTTTGATTTCTTCATCAAAATCGGCATTATTTGCAATATTTCGTAAATCCTGAAAATATTCAACATTATAACTATTTAACACTCTGCAAAATTCTAATACTGCTTGTGCTTTAGTAATTCCATTAGTTGTTGAAGTGCGTTGATTATTACAATAAACATGTTTTCTCATAAATTCTTCACCAAATTTTTCGTACCTATCAATTAAATCCGTAATTTTTTCCTGTGATTGTGTGGAGGGATATATATTCACATTCTGTCGTAATTTTTGTATACCAAAATACTGGCAATATCTATCAATTACATTTTTAACTGATTCATATTTTACCCCAATAGAAAAAATTGCATCAATGACGCATAACGTAAGGCTATTATAATAATATTCTGATGACAATGTCTGATTGGCTAAGTATCTTTGAAATGATGTGTTTTTATTAATATAATCTAATATTTTAGTTATATTATTATTAATCATTATTATGTAAACCTTTTCCTGATATTATTTTTTTAATAAAATTTGTTTGTAAAATATTTCAAATAGATACTATCCCACATAGTGTGCTTGAAAAAAATATTGTCCCCTTACCATATACTATACAGTTTTTAAATCAACTATATTATTGTAATAGAAATAAATTTTATAAAAAAAAGAAAAATGTGGAATTATTTTACAATACATATGCATTATATACCTTCTTGTTTGCCTTAAATAATTCCTGGAGCTTTGCTTCCTGACCTTTAATCTTGTACTCAGGTATTGAGATGATTATTACATAATTATTTTTTAAATACATCTCATCAATAGAGATATGTCTTGGTTGTTATGTGTTGGGAAAAAAGTATATTTACCAGTACTATATTTTTCATACAGATAATGATTTTCTAAAAACTAATAAATATATCATCATGTTTGCAACCATTTTCATGAATAAATGTGAAAAACCTTGCAATTTGTACCTGTTGTCTTCACACTGTCAATACAATCGCACAATAGTATACCATACCATGGATAAACCGGTACTACATTTCCTGTGTATTCACTACACCACCATATCACCACAAAACAGAGAATATCTTTTTTCATTACTTTCTTATACCGAAAATCACCAGTACAATGCATTACAATCCGATAGCAAAAAGGCTGAATTTTTAGTATCCAGGTGTGCATTGAAAGCGCTGGCAAAGCTTACCGGCTTTGAGACATTACATTACAACATCACTCCGCAAAAAGCGTTACACAACAAACAGCCATTGTATATATCGCTGTCACACACACACAACGCTGTTGCGGTATCTTTGTTTAATACACCGCATGGCATTGACATTGAACCATATACCCGACATGTCGCATATCGAAACGCAATCCTACAACGCTATTTTGCACCATCCGAGCAACAATATATTAATCACCTGCCATGGGGCAAAACCAAACGCTTTTTACACCTGTGGACCCTTAAAGAGGCAATTGCCAAATCACAGGAACTATCGCTTACGCATGCTCTTGGGTATGATACAGTAACAAACCCCAATGAGTTGCTTTTAGCAAACTTTTTTGTATGGAAGGAATATATATGTGGCATTGCAATTGGCGATAGTTACTGTGAAAAAATCCTCATTCGTCAGTACACTATGGATGGAAATGAACTAGCTGGATTTCTTTGCGGATGTGGGCGATACCGGATTCGAACCAGTGACCTCCTGCATGTGAGGCAGGCGCTCTAACCTGCTGAGCTAATCGCCCTTTTGCTATTCTGCTATGTGTAATCAATACAACATCGTAAAATTGTTTTGTCAAGTATATTTGGAAGTGGATGTGCTGATTGAAGTCTTATAAAAGCAACCCCTCTTTTAGTAAACAGTCCTGTAAAAAATTACGTATCTCTTTTTTTGAAATTACTTCAACAGGTTCAAGATGTGCTATAGAATCATCCTCTATATCATCAATATAGAGCAAGGCCATGCAAAAAAGTTTTAATGTGAGTCCCGGAATTGCATTTTTTGCCATGGTAAAAATATTTTTTACACCAATTTTTTTTGTTAAAAAATAAAGGTCATAGTAATCTCTGTATTTTGCACGCAAAAAAAGTACATGTATTTTCATAGAAGCTATTGCTTCCAGGCTAGCAATATTAAAATTATTGATAGTATCCGGTTTTAAAAATTTCCAACCTGCATTAAAAAATGTTACTTTTGTAGTGTTTAAACGCAAATCAAGAATGTCAGCATCTTCATTTAAGATTTCTTTTTCATTAAAACGGTCTATATACTGTAAAATCTGACGTTTGTTAAATTGTTCTTTATCCCATGTAAAAAAATCTAAATCTTCACTTTTCCGGTGACGCAGATACATAGCTAAAGCAGAACCACCTACAAAAACAAAATTACGTAAAAATTTTGCTGTAGATATAAGTTCATAGAGTACTTTTGCTGCATCACTGGTTAAAGCGTCTGAATACTGGTTGTTCATGGATTGCCTTTTTAATATCTTCCCCTTCAATATCCAATCCAAAGATAGCACGTGCTAAAAAAACGCTGAGTTTTATAAAACGGTTATCATATTTTATTGTTTTTTCCCATACTTTTTTTAATCGTTCTGTACCATATATTTCACAGGCAACATATATATCATCAACATCACCATATTTCATTACATGCTCCAATAGAATATCATCAGGGAAATTTATATGATTAGTATCATACGACCACAATAATCCACGTTTTTTAAGGCTATTGTAAAGTTTTTGTTTTTTTTTGGCTGAGTCCATGGTTTTGCAATTTCTAAAAAAATTTTCTCAAATTACCAAGAAGTTTTTTTACATAACACTATTGTAATACACAACCGTAGATTATCAAGCACAAATATTAACATTATCTAGGTACTGTTGTTAGTGATATATCTATAGTGAAAATATCCTTGACAATATTACGTATACATATTATATGTATACGTAATAATTTGCTACAAAAGGATTATTATGGAATCACAGCATCCAAACGATTGCCTGTACTACCTTGTAACCCGTGTATCGCTATCACTAACATCACTGTTAAAAAAACGTTTGGTGGAATCAGGATGTGATTTTGTTAAACCGGCATATATTGGTGTTCTTTTATGGCTATGGATGGATGATGGCATGGGAACCATGCTTGGAAAATTTGGAAAAGATGAAGGTATTAAACTCAATGACCTTGGAAAGCTTGCAGGACTGGAACCTTCCAGCATGACTGGCCTTATTGACCGCATGGAAAAGGATGGCCTGGCAGTTCGAGCTAATGACCCCAAAGACCGCAGGGTCACCAACATTCAACTTACCCAAAAAGGCATTAATGTCAGAAAACACATCCTTGAAATAATGGACACTGTTACAAAAGAAATTTTTGCCACTATCCCCAAGAAACAGGAAGACATTGCATTGGATGTGTTAAAAAAGATTTTAATAAGCGCCAGTAACCTGGAGAAATTTTAAAATCACAGGGAGGCAATAAAATACTATATGCAAATACCACTTTTTTGCCTATATCTACTTTGCATGCCTCATAACGTGGCACAATTATATACATGACAGCTATATTGTATGTATACATAATCATCATGGAGGTTACAACATGTACTCTTCAATAAAACCTTTACTCCTGAAATTATTTTTTAATTCCATCCCCTTTTACCGAAGGACCGGTGGGAGAGTTATCTACATATCTCCTGACGAAACAGAAGTACATATAAAGCTGCCACATAAATGGAGCACAAAAAATTTCGTGGGCACCATTTATGGAGGACATATCTACAGCGCAATTGATGGCGTACACTTTACCTTATTTTTAAGGAAATTTAAAAATAAATACATATTGTGGGATAAATCATCAACCATTCGTTTTCTTAAGCCAGCACGAACATCACTCATTGCTAAAATTAAAATTCCAGATAACGAGTTTGATGCTATACAGCAAGAGCTAAAACACAATGAATCAGTTGAAAGAACATATACCATTGAGTGGAAAGATAATGCTGGCAATACAGTTGCCCAAATTGATAAAGTACTATACTTTAAGAATAAAAAAGCATTATAAACCGTCAAATCAAGATTGCTACATATTCTTTATTTAAACGTCAGTGATGCTAGCTGTAAGCTTAAATCCCACAGCTTCTCTCTCAATGAAGTGTCCAGGGCGTTTTTTGCATACGGTTTCTGAGTAAACCTGTCAAAAAATTTTCCATTGATATTTTCAACGTCAGGGCTTACAGCAAGCCATACTGGCGCCTGTGCACCATACTCAGGTTCTGCCCATGCTCGTTTTAAAATCCGTAACAATAATCCCATTATTCCGGAACTATCGCCTAAATTTGTCCGTATAACGCCAGGATGAACTGCATTTATTGTTACTCCACTGTTTTCAATAATGTGTGAAAACTTCTGCGTAAAATAAATATTGCATAACTTTGTATTCATATAGGTTGAAAGTTTTCCAAAATCTTTTCCATAAGGGGTTTTTTCAATATCGACATTGCCAAAAACATACAACCCTGCATTTACATTAACTATTCGTGATGGTCTATTTTTTTTCAGTTGCTTATACAGCATGATACTCAGGATAAGCGGTGCCATGTGATTTACCATAAAAGCCATCTCCAGCCCATCAGAATTAATCTCAAGCTTCTGAGGCCATATTCCAGCGTTATTGATTAACACCGAAACATCCGGAAAATGTTTTAGTATCTTCTGTGCAATACTTTTAACAGATTGTATGGAACCAAGATCACCTTCAATCAGGTCAACGCGCGGATTCCCTGTAACTTTTTTTATTGTGTCACATGCTTCTTTACCCTTAGCGGCATTGCGCGAAACAATCACAACGTGATGCCTTTGCCTGGCTAATTCCGTTGCAATAGCTCTGCCTATTCCTGCATTACCACCGGTTACCACTATTGTGTTTGATTTCATGGGATTATATCCTTTTTAATGATTTTCTTTAATCATAGTAATAAAAAACCTGATTGTCAATTGTATTTTTATCTCAACAACTGCCGATAATTTACTTTTTATTACTAAATGTAAAGTAACCCATAAACTATGAAATAGTTCTTATTCTTCATTATGTGTATTGATTTAAATGTTGACTGATGCGATAATTATATTGATACATTGATCCTGGATCACGTTCAGCATGACAGTGTACAACACAGGTACTGGTAATTTTTGACCTGAATTATTCTTTTTTATAGGAGAACATCATGCCTTCACCCACACAACTATCAAGCAAGGAAAAATACTCTTTTGCTGTTGCCGGATTTGGGCAAAATATGGTCATCACATTTACAGTAACCTTCATGCTGGTATACCTGTATGAAGCTGTTGGGTTCAGCCTGTCAGGTATTGCTGCACTCACTGCAATTATTACCGGTGCCAAGATATGGGATGCCATTAACGATTTTATTATGGGCATGATTGTTGACCATACCCGCACCCGGTGGGGCAAATTACGTCCGTATATTTTATTCACTTCTTTTCCCATTGCGCTTTTAACAATTCTGCTTTTTGCAATTCCACAAACAACTGAAACATATAAACTAATCTATTTTGGCATTGTCTATGTATTGTGGGGGATGATATACACCATTGCTGACGTTCCCTACTGGGGGCTGGCAGGTTCCATTACTGTTACCATACCTGATAGGGTAAGCCTCATTGCCCTTGCACGGACATTACAGGCAATAGCATTAGCAATCACCATTGTTGCAAGCCCCCTGCTTGCCCACTGGTTGAGTTTTGCCGAAAAAACCACTGCTGCAGGCTGGACACGCACTGCTATCATTATATCAGTACTTGGTATGGGACTTTTTACATTAGCATTTTTCAACACAGAAGAAAAGGTACCCCTTCCACAGCAAAAGCAAACCATAAAGCAAATGATTGGAGCGATAGTTACCAATAAACCATTCCTTTTAGTATTGATTGGCAGTGCATTAAATTTTGGACGTAGTATTGTCCAGGTTGGTGGAGCTGTGGTGGCGGCGATAGTATTTGGTGATGAAAAAATATTCACTCTGCTTGGCGGTGCACTTATAGCAGCAATAATTATATCAAACCTGATTACCCCATTTGTTTTACGGTATATGTCAAAGAAAACATTGATGATAGCTTCCAGTATTGTGGCAGCTTTAGTGTATACAGCAATGTACTATATTGGCTACAGCAACCTGTGGATTTTTGTTTTCATGCTGTTTGTCTCAGGTTTTTTTACCGGGTTTTTTATTGTTGTGCAGACAGCCATGATAGCTGACTGCGTTGATTATTATGAATATAAAACTGGTGAGCGCAATGAAGGCGTAAGTTTTGCAGGGCTTACATTTATTTCAAAGCTTATGGGTGCGCTTGCAACAATGGCATTTGGCATGGTGGTAGTAGCTATTGGTTATTCAAAAGGGGTGACAGTTACACCTGAAATTCAAAATGGAGCTTTCTTTTCAATAACTATCTTGCCAGCAATCAGTTGCCTCATTGGCACCATACCATTTATTTTTTATCCTTTGACTGATCAAAAACTTGAAGGCATACTCAAAACTCTAATTGAGCGAAGAGCTACAATAACACCATAACATTAATACATTATAAGTTACAACAGTTTATTTACTATAACCTGAACAAAAGGGTTTTAATTTCAAATTTCGTAAAATGCACAGTATTCCCTTCTATCTTTTTGATAATACGTTCCAGCAAATCGGCTTCATACGCCTCTTTATATGTAAAGCCAGTAGTAAATGTTGTAGATATATCATTGCCAGAACATTCATACATCCTGATAACAATAGCATCTTCATTTTCAGCTTTTTTGATAGTTTCAATAACAATACTCTTATTGTTCAGATTAATTAATGGTTTTATCTTCACCTGTTTGTTTACTACAATTGGCGGATAATTAAAGTGATACCCAAGCGGTATGGTTTCACTATCCTGCAGTCTGCCTTTATGCGGATACAGGGTATATCTGAATGTGTGCCTGCCTCTATCTGCATAAGGGTCAGGATACACTGGCGAACGCAATAGATTCAGGCTAATAATACCATCCTTAACCCTGTGTCCATATTTGCAATCGTTGATTAACGATACACCATAATCATTATCTGAAACATCCACCCATTTGTGCGCACAAATTTCAAACTGTGCTTTTTCAATTGATGTACTGTTTTTGGTGCTTCGTGCAATATTGCCAAATTGAATATCGCACATAACTGTATCACTGTACACTGATGGAGCAAAATCAGCTCTGAGCATTGTAAACGTTTCATGGTAATCACACTCAGTGGAAAATTCAACATAAGGCTTTCCATCATACAGAATAATATCCTGTGTAAGGGTTGTGTGGCCATGACGAAAGTAATTGCGCCTGAGCACCTGTGGACCATCAGTATGTGTTTCATAATCTACAAGTTTCAGTTCTCTTTTTCTTTTTTGGTGATAGTTACTGTCAATGTCCCACGCATTGAAAAACCTGAATCTGTCAGTGTAGAGCACCAGCTTATTCAGATAATCTTTGCAAATCTCTTTTCTATGTGTTTTATCAAATACAGAAATGATATGGCCTTCTTTTGCAAATTCAACCCGCAACAGTTCATTTTCAATGTAACTGTCGCCACCTGCAACCGAAAAATGGGAATCGACAGGTTCCATGTATGCACTGGAATATCCTTCCATCTGACACCGATACCATGAACTATCGCCCTTACTATATTCCGTACGGGTAAATGGTGTTGTATTAATACATGCTATGCCACCAGACTCTGAAAGATAATCAACTATGGTGTTGATCATTGTTTGCAGTTCATGTGCCAGCAGCCTGTAGCGTTGCACACTTTCATCATACACCCTTTTGACGCTTGAACCAGGCAAGATGTCATGAAACTGATACAGCAAAACCTCCTTCCAGATAGTTTCAAAAAATTGATGGGGATATGTAAAGCCGTTACAATATGCATACGTTGCCAGAAATTCACAATCGTGAAGCAGGCACTCCAATCTACGGTTGTAATATTTACTTAAAGCCTGTGTGGTGTAGGTTCCCTGATGCTTTTCTAAGTACAGTTCACCATGATATGCAGGCAGCTTATGTTGAATAGCATCCAGTCGTTGAAAATAATCTATTGATTTGCCAAAATGCACCTGTGGTAACCATTGCAGCTTTTGCTGCCGCTTGATCAGTTCAATATGTGTTTGTGTTGGACCACCACCACCATCGCCATTCCCATAGACAAGAAGGGCATTGTTATGGATATCCTTTTCTAAAAAATTTTCTACAATACGTTTTACACACAGCGGTGTTGCTCCACTTGTGTAGTCCCCTTCAGGTGGCATGTGGGCTATGACACTGCTGCCATCAATGCCAACCCAATTAAATGTTGTGTAAGGAAATTTATTGACCTCATTCCACGCAAGCTTAATGGTACAGAAATAGTCAATGCCTGATTTTTTTAATATCTGCGGAAGGTTACCGTTAAAACCAAATGCATCTGGAAGCCAGCAGGTTACTACATCACAGTTGAATTCCTCTTTAAAAAATTTTTTTCCATAGTAAATCTGGCGCACCAGCGATTCACCGCAGGGTAGATTGGTATCGCACTCAACCCACATGCCACCCTGCAAGTCAATAGCACCAGTGTTTACTGCTTTTTTTATTGCATCATAGAGTACAGGCTGACTTTGCTTTATCCACTCAAACATCTGCGGCTGGCTTGCACCTAATACAAATTCAGGATATTGCATGCTATTCTGAAGTGCATTGATTAGTGTACGAGCAGCTTTACGCTTTGATTCCCTTATTGGCCACAGCCACGCTAAATCCAGATGTCCCTGACCCACTGCAGTAAGGAACACTTCATGGGACTTTTGTTCAAGATCATACATCTTTGAAATAATTTTCTTAGCTTCTGCAACATTGTGTGGTAAAAAATTTTTTACCGCTGCATATGATTTATCCAGTAACAGCTTGATGTTATTTTTTATAGGCTCATCATCGCAGGCACAATAGGCAAATGCAAGCGTCAGGTAGTCAAAATAAAAATCTTTAACATCATCACGGCACAGTGCAAGGTATGCATACTTGAAACGGGCTTTCCCAAATGGCTGAAGTATCTTCCCATTAAATCCTGCATCAACCCATACATCAATTATACCTGAATCCCTTGTGTTTTTGTCAATGTCAATAACACGCATATCCCAGGTGGGCTGCAGGTAATCCATAAATGTGATCCGGCTATTGATTGCACTTACTGGCTCACCATGTTCATTGACTACCAGCCCTTCTCCGCCGATATCAACACAGCACACAACAGGACTATGTCTATACTGCTGGGGGATTTTACCTTTGAAATGAAACCAGGCACAGGTATATGCTTTCCCCCACTTTGCGCCAGGTTTTATGCTGCTAAAGCATATGTCATGGATTTTTTCAAAGGGTATTGGCTCATCACTGATAGCAATGAATGCATCAAGATCTGCAATTTTCTGGTAGATATGCTTTCGGATAGCATGTAACCTGTATACCAGAATTGGATATCTATATATGCCCCATTCAGCTTTCATACTTTTCTCATGGTAAAGCTATATCTACAATAACTCAAACCAGGGAATACAGTAAACTTTTGTGTTATTTATTACTGTTTCACACGCTAATGTTAAGTTAACAATATATGCCTCTTTTGGTGAATATGTGTTGATAAAATTTCGCAAAGACCTGCTAACGCTGAGATTTTTTAGTGCACTGTACTTAACTTCTACAGGAACTATCTCCAATCCTTTATTGATCACAAAATCCACTTCAGCTTTGTCCTTAGTCCTCCAGTAGTGAATTGATGCGCCTGTGTTTTTATATCTATCTTTCAATAACAAAAATATAAGATTCTGGAAAACAAAACCACCTGAGAACATATCCACTGTACCCAATGTACCATTAATAAAATTTAATAATCCAATGTCATTAAAATAGACCACGGGCATTTTAGTTAACTCCTTGCGAATATTCCTGTAAAACGGGGAAACCATGATAATGACAAATGTTTTTTCAGCATACGCTAAATAATTTTTTACTGTTTGAATAGCAATACCTAAGGTTGATGATAATTCAGCACCATTTATACATTTGCCTACCTGAGAAGCCAGTAAACGTATGCAGTGTTTAAATGCCTGAATCTTTTCTACTTTCATTAAATATGATATATCTTTTTCAATATAACTTGTATATATTTCATTCAGTATATTGGTTTTTTCTTTTATTGTATTTTCTAACACAACACGGGGATATCCTCCAAAATTCATATACTCATTGAGTAAATAACCTGCTTCTTCTTTATGCAATCTACAATATTCTTTAATGGTATTGTGATATTTATAACCCGTTTTGTATTGTAAAAATTCTTGAAGTGTTATGGTAGATAATTCAAATACTCTTTTACGCCCAATAAGCGATTCATGAATCTTTTCCTTTAACTCAAGGCTACCTGAACCTGAAACAATGAACTTGTATGGAAGCTCCATGTCATAGAGGCCTTTTAAAAACAGCCCTGCATTTTCTTTCCGCTGTATCTCATCTATAAATATGTATGCTTTTTGAGATCCACATTCTAATTGTAATTTTTGAATCAAAGCCTGTTGTGATACAAAGTGAACACTATCTTTTTCAAAATCTAAACTTAAAAATATTGTTTTTCCTCCTTTTTTTAATACATCTTGCTGAACCATTTTCATGAGCGTGGTTTTACCCGCCTGACGTGGACCAACAATTAAGGTTATCTCTTTTTTTTCTAAATGTTCAAGTACATCAGACAATATGTCCCTTTTTATATACATAGTTTTAATATTCAGCTATCAGTAATGAATATACTATGCCCATTTATAATTGTCCTCAGCTTCATTTTTCAGAAGCTTACATTACTCTGTACATGGAGTATACCAATAGTATTATTATAAGAATCGATATACTTATAAATTAATACGATAATTATTAAAGTCAAGTGTTATTTATATCGCATTATAAAAATAATTTATGTGTTCACATTTTTTACTTTTTTATAAACATTGCACCATCAATCAATAATAATTACGATTAACAAATACACACATACAACACATCAGATATTGGTAATTTCAGATTCCAATCCCCGCACCAATCGCAGTAATGCCTGTGCATTTTCAGATAATTTAATTGAGCCTGCTGCATTACTCTGTGCAGTATCATTGACTGCAGCTATTGATTTAGCTATTTCTGTTGCTGCAGTCTTCTGCTCTTCTATGGCTGCAAGAATGCTGTCTGAAAAATTCTTTAATGTCTGTGCATCACTGCGTACCTGCTCATTATTTGTTAGCTGCTCCTGCATTGAAGTGTATAATTCTTTCATCTCTGCTGAAATCGTTGCTACTGCACCAACCATCTTTCGTATGCTATCAGTCATTGTTTCTATATTGGCAAACCCACTCTGTATTTCCTTCACATTTATGGTAATAAGCTGAGCTATCTCCTTGATACTGGTGGTTGTCCTGTCGGCCAATTTTGATATTTCGTCAGCAACCACAGCAAACCCACGGCCAGCATCACCTGCACGAGCTGCTTCAATAGCGGCATTCAGTGAAAGCAAATTTATCTGGTCAGCTATATCATTTATGATTTCAATGATATTGTTCATATCCTGAGAGCTTTTTAAGATGCTCCCCATGCTGGCATTCATGGTATTGAGTGACCCTTCAACCGATGCCCCCTGCTTTGAAACATCTTCAGCTTTTGCTGATGCTCCGGTCACACGCTTCCCCATGTTTTCAATAAAACCCGATAATTCATTAATGCGATCAATAAGACGGGTAATCATATCAAACTGTCTGGTAACAGAATCACTTATACTTTCAACGCCTGCTGTCATCTCTTCCACTGTTGATGTTATTTCTTCTGCCGAAGCCGCCTGCGACTGAGCACTGTTTGAAAATACCTCTGATGATTCTGAACTTTCTTCTGCTAATTTTGTGAGCTGTCGTGTTAAATCCTGTACCGATAGTAATAAATTCTTTATCACATCTCGCTGCTTCAGGTTTTCCGATGATTCTTTCTCCAGTTGCGCTATATTTCTTGCATTTAAACGAACTATAAGCAAACACAATACAAATGAAAGGGTTATAGAAAAAATATAGTCTACCGATAGCTCCTTTAATACTCTCAGGTACACATCAGTCAATATTCCACTCATTAAAACTGTACAAACCACTGTGCTTATGATAAAAAATATGCTTATACCAACAACCCAGCGTACACGACTGAATAAGGCCGTAACTATAATGATTACAGGCATATAATATGTAAATGACAGAAAATCTGTATTTTTAGCCTGAAAACCATTATAAAACATGGTCATAACCATAGCCAACGCTGCAATTGTTACCAGGAGGTTTGCACTGGCATTATAGAGGCCTTTTTTTAATAACACCAACCCAATAAAAACTGTTATCAGCATCACCATTAATATCACATTTGCAGTTCCAAATAACCCCTGAAACTGGACAATATTAAATGCTCCCATGGATATTGGAATTAATATCATAAAGGTCATGAGAAAATAGAACAACGCTTTTGCTTTTTCTTTAATAATGTATGAACTTTCATTATATGCTGATAGAAAATACTGAGACAATTTCATAATATTCCTCCAGAAAAATATACAATGATTACAATGAAATTGTATATATCTATTAAATAAAAAATAGCAATACTTTTTTGGTATAATAACAATATTTTTCGATTGAAATTTTGGTTTTGTACTGATACATTTTTAAACAAAAGCTTATAGTTTTAATTGTAAACACTTAAGCATAGTCGTGTTCAGCAACCGCGCGATGAAATTATTTTAACATACCATTTAGTCTTGCTATTTAAATAAGGAGGAGGTTCTTATGAAAAAACTTATGATTATTACAACAATAACCTTATGCTGTGTAAGTTTGTGCTTTGCTAAAAATGATAGTGCAAAAAACCTTAAGGAGGTTACAACTATGGTGGATACAATTCACTGGTTAGGTCATGACTGCTTTAAAATTGCCAGTGACGTAATAATCTACACCGACCCATACAATATAAAGAAGCAGGATAAAGCAGATATAATCCTGATTACTCATGAGCACTTTGACCACTGTTCATCTGATGATATAAAAAAGATTCAAACCAAAGATACTGTCATTGTTGCACCTACTGATTGCGTAAGCAAACTAACTGGAACAGTAAAAACAATAAAAACTGGCGAAACAATAACTGTTAAAGGGATTACCATACATGCTGTTCCTGCTTACAACACCAACAAACAATTTCATCCCAAGTCCAAAGGATGGGTAGGATACGTTATCACAGTGAATAAGACCAGCATTTACTTAGCTGGCGATACCGATTACATACCTGAAATGAAATCCCTTAAAAATATCGATATTGCACTGCTACCGGTATCCGGTACATACGTCATGACCGCTGAAGAAGCTGCGCAGGCTGCACTGGCAATCAAGCCAAAAGTAGCAATCCCCATGCACTATGGAGCAATTGTGGGAACTGTTGCTGATGCTAAAAAATTTGAGCAGCTTTTAAAAGGAAACATTGACGTTGTCATTAAAGCGGTTGAACAGTAAAGCAGTAGAGTTTCCTGACCAATTTCTGTTATTCTAGATTTTAGAAATAAAAAATATTTGACATATGAGTGTTATTCCCGTATAGTGAGCGAACGCTCATTTCATAATGCAGGAGATAGTATATTTATGCATTCTATTAAACATATAATAACGTACATTATATGGTGTCTATTTTTGGTACAATGCAGTTCAACCAGTACTGTGCTCATAACATATAATCACCAGAACACATCCCCTTCACATACACTGCTTGCAGGAACTTCAAAAGTTGATATTACTCCCCCACCAGGAATGCCACTGGCAGGTTATTCTTCCAATGCATATTTTTCAAAGGGATTCAGAACCCGGCTTTATGCCCGTGTTATTTATTTAAAATCAGACTCTGCTGCTATAGCGTTAGTACAATGTGACCTGCTGGCTGGTTCAAGCCTGGTACAGAAAAAAGTTGCTCAACTCATTTCGCAATCCACTGATGTTCCCTATACGGGCATTATGATGGCAGGAACTCACACTCATTCAGGCCCCGGGAATTACTTTGAAAGCAATTTTTATAATCGGTTTGCTTCCAATGCGTCTGGATTTGATGAAGAGTATTTCAATTTTTTATGCAACCAGATAGCTACTGCAATAATTCAGGCATACGCCACACGCAAACCCGCCATAATAGTATACGGCACAAAATCATTATATGGATTTACCCGTAACCGTAGTTTCGTTGCATACAGCGCAAATGTCAACGCCAGTGCTGATAACCCTTTGAAAGCGGTAAATCCTACGATGCACATGCTCAGGGTAGATATACTAGACGAAGGCAAACCAAAACCACTGGCAGCTTTATCGGTTTTTTCCATTCATGGTACAACAGTACCCGATTCTAACACATTATACAGTGCCGATGTGTTTGCTTATATTGAGCGTGAGTTAGAATGGGAAATGCAACGAAATGGTGTTAACGGATTTGTGCATGCTGTATGTAATGGTACTCACGCTGACAACGCACCTAACATTCCAAAAGGGAAACAGGGTTTTGAAGAATCAAAAAAGCTTGGAGTTCTTCTTGGACAACAGGCTATAGCATTGCACAATGAATTAAAAAAAAGTGGAACAGCAAAGGCTGAAATTGCAACTATTCTCAATGAAATTGATGTATATAAAAATCCCTCAATAGGCAATGTAGCATTATGCACGCCAAAGGTTGGGAACACACTGCTGGCAGGTGCAAGCGATGGAGGCCCAACACCAGTTGTAAGCAGTATGCCTTTCTTTAAAGAAGGTTCACGAAGTTGCATCCCCTGCGGATGTCATAAACAAAAACAGGTCACTGGATGGCCATTGCAATCATTAATCCTTCCACAGGAAGATTTTCCTCACAATCTCACATTTCAGGTAATCAAGATAAACGAAATATTTTTTCTTCCCATTCCATTTGAAGTAACATATGAATCAGGAAACCGCATCAGTAAGGAGGTAAAGCAATTATCTGCCACACCTATTATCCCAATCGTCATAAGTTGTGCCAATGGATACACTGGGTATTGCACCACACCTGAAGAGTATTCCATGCAGCGTTACGAAGGCGGACACACCCTGTATGGACCAAATACTCAGCCTTTTCTTGCCTTGCAGTATGCTCAGTTAACAACAACTATCGCCAAAACATTGGGCGATAGTAACTGGTCAAAAACCTACAGTATGAAAAGTGCCTCATTCTTAAAAAAATATCCACGCCCTGCCAATCCTGTACGTAAAGCAGTGAAACAACCTGTTTATTTTGTAAATCCAGGGATAGATGAACCCTACGTTTCTTTTTTGTGGGAAGATGTGCCTCCTGATCAATTAGAATTCAACAAACCAATTGTTGCTATTGAATATAGTTTGCAGACTGATTTTAAGCCATTCACTCAAAATGAAATTATAGTGGATGATACTGGCTATGACATAGCAGTGATATTTACAGGCACAATAACAAAAGAAGGGATGGCAATCTATGAAGCACGCTGGTATAATCCTCCACTTAATTCGAATTACCACTTTAGATTTGTAATTCTGCCACGAGAACATCTAAATATACTACATTCAGAACAATTTTCCTGGTAGTATATAAAAGCCTCATTTTCAATATGATTATGCTTATCCAGTTATTTGACTATTGTAATCCGCTTACTGGTCATATGCTGGGGCTTTCATATCATTAATTTTCCTTAATACACAACCATTACTATATCTGCTCTTTTTTATCTTTAAATGAGCACTTAAAGTAATGAGTAATTGCAACAATATTTCCCATCATTTTTTTACAAAGCTTACCTAACTTTTTTTAAATCTTATCTTCTTTTTCATTTCATTCATGAATAGCACCTTATGCAAAAATATTATTATGGCTGTACAACCACCTTGATAGCCTCAATTGATTTTTGAGCAAGATTGTTGAAAACTACTGGCACATCTTCAAGCGATACACTATGAGTAACAAGTGCTTCTAAAGCTAATTTTTTCATAGCCAGATTTTCAATAACATCATCAAACTCATCAATACTATATCCCATTGAACCTAACACTGTAATTTCTTTTGCAATTAAAGAGAGTGTTGGAACCGGCTGACCATAAAAGTTTATACCAGCCATAACCATGCGTCCTCTGGGTTTAAGAGCTGCTATTGCTGTATAAAGTCCAGTATCCGTTGCTGATGTTTCAATAGCAACCGTAAATCCTCCCTGTGAAATTGTTTTCAATTTTTTCCGTATATCAGTATCATAACCATCAATAACACCATCAACTGTGATATGGGATGCTATAAATGACATTCTAAAGCTATTGACCTCCACAATCACAACACATGATGCACCAAATAGATTAGCCCACATCGCACACAAAATTCCAATGGTTCCACCACCAACAATACAAACAGTATCAGAAGATCTTACTCCTGCTAGATTAACTGCATGGAGAGCAACTGCTGCCGGTTCAATGAAAGCACCTTCTTTATTACTTACAGCATCAGGTAACTTGCGTACCATATCTGGTCTAACACGTACATATTCAGCATATGCACCATGAACACTATTGCCAATGATGTTTCTTTTATTAGCCATTATACAAATGTTATGGGCGCCAATCTGGCATGCATAACATTCTCCGCAAGGATCAACAGGTAATGCGGTAACCCTATCACCAGCATGCAAATCACTTCTACTACCTGGTAAATATACAGTTCCGCAAAATTCATGTCCCAGGATAATGTTTCTTTTACCATTCATACCCATACCAATTTCCCAGTAATGAATATCTGAGCCACAAATACCACATGTATCAACCTTAATAATCACACTATGACCATCATCATGGGGCATGTCATAGTCTCCATACTCCATCTTTTGAGGTCCGGTTAACATTACTGCTCTCATTGTATCATTCCTGTATTATTTCATTTTTTCAATCCTGCATAACAGTGCTTTTATAGGAACAGAAGCACTTGCAGGACATAAAGGTTTATCATTGGTGATCATATTAATATTTATCCTTTTCCACCCATCATCCACACCATACCAGAATCCATGAGGTGCATGTACTACTCGTGGATCAATACCTTCAAAATATTTTGCTTTAATCTCAATTTTACCTCTAGGTGTTTTTATATATACCCATTCTCCATCAGCAATGTTTAGCTTTTGTGCTGTTTCTGGATGTATCTGCAATTCAGGATCAGGATGTTTTTTACGTAATGAAGGGATATTCCGGTGTGATGAATGATAGTATTCTAAAATTCGGCCACCTGTAGTAAGAATTAAAGGATAGTCTTTATATAAATCTGGTGAAGCAACTGGCCCTTCATCAGGTTCACGAAAAACTGGAAGTGGTGAAAGATTAAACATTGTCAGGTATTCTGCAAATATTTCAACTTTGCCTGAAGGCGTTTTAAATGTTCCTTTTTTTTCATATCTCTTATATTCAATTGGTGTTGAATAAACCCCTATTTTTTTAAATTCCTCAAATGTCATTTGTATTGGTTCAAGCCTATAGTTCAGCATTTCTTCTACTGATTTCCAGTAGCCCTGAAGATTCATTTTTTCTGCAAGGTCAATTAAAATCTGCTTTTCATCACGGCATTCTGGAATTGGCTCAACGGCTTTCTTTTGACAGAATACATGATTTTTCATCAAGAGATCTTCTATATCGTCTCGTTCGCTCCAGTGAGCCGGTGGTAAAATGATATCAGCCAGTTCAGTAGTTGGCGTATGGAAATAATCCACTGCAAACAGAAAATCAAGCTTCATCAATGCTTCCCTAACAAATGCCGAATTAGGATATGCACATACACTGTTATTGGCAAATAGACCAATTGCTTTCACATGATATGGCTTACCTTCAATAATTGCTGGCCATACAACCTGAGGAGGGCAAGGGATTTGCATAAGCAATGGATATTTATCAACTCCAAGTTTCTTCTTAGCAACATCTTTTGATACGTTTCGTGCAGCATCAAAATCAGGGCCATAACAGCTTCTTTTGCCCGTTGGTGGAGTACAGTTAAGATTGCCACCAGGTACTTCAAGATTACCAGTAATAGCACTTAATATGGTTAATCCTCTTACCAGATCAAATGCATCATTTGCCTGACACACACCTCCCATACCTGCTCCAATGCATGCAGGTTTTGTTGTGGCAAAGACAGTTGCCGCTTCAATAATTTTTGAGGTAGGTATCCATGTTATGGATTCACATTTTTCAGGAGTAAAATCTTCAACATATTCTACCAGCTTATCAAATCCATTGGTCCACTGCTGTACAAACTCAGCATCATACAAATTACGCTTAATGATGATGTGTAAAAATGTTAGCAATAATGCCACATCAGTACCAGGTCTTATCTGTAACCAGATATCTGCCTTCCTGGCAAAATTGGTTTTCCTGGGATCAACAACAATAAGTTTTGCTCCCTTCTTTAATCCCTGATTAATATCATAAAGATATAATCCTGGCCACGATGCCTCAGGATTATGAGCCCACAGTATCATACATTTGCTTTGAGCATAATCAGGATCAACAAGCGAAAATCCTGCCGTGGCTGTACTCCCCAGTACTATGGGACCACCACTCATGTTTGAAGGAGCCATAAAGTTAGGTGAACCAAAACAGGCCAAAAATTTATTTAAATATGGCGCCATTCCTCGTGTAGTGCCTGACCCAAAGACTACTGATTCTGCACCCCATTTTTCCCTTATAGTGAGTAAATTTTCTGCTATAACATCAAGAGCCTTTTCCCATGATATCTTTTCAAAATGAGTACTTTCCTTACCTCCCACTTTCACCAGTGGACTGGTTATTCTATCAGGATGATAAACAATCTCCATGCATGCTCTACCTTTAGGACATGTATATCCGTGGCTGAATGGGTGATCTTTATCACCCTGAATCCCTGTTATTTTACCATCCACAACTTCAAGTATCACACCACATCTACAATGGCATTCAAAACATATAGTTTTTACAAATGTAGTTGCCATAATCATAATTCTCCTGAAGGATTTTTTAAAATGCTAAGAGCAGCCATAACCATTGACTGGTGATACTTATCTCGCTCATTTTCATGAATAAAAAAGTGGCTAAAATGTCGTGAGCCTTCAACCATTGCCATGAGTACTTCTGCTGTTTTCTCAATGTCTTGTGTATGTATTACGTTATGTTTCTGCAGTTCCGATAGCTCATGTATCAGAAAACGCTTGAAAATATGATATAACCGTTCCAGTCTTTGCTTAACTTTTTTGTTCCTGAAACTGATATCTATAACAGCAAAAGAAGAAGCTATATGTATTGCTTCATAATATTCACGGCTCCATAAAGCTTTTAGAAGACCCATAAGACGCTTTTCTGGATCATCAGTATTGGGTATATACCGCTGCAATAATTTTGAATATTCTTCGATAGCTCGATCAACACACGCTAACGTTAAGTTTTCCTTATTTTTAAAATAATGGAGTATAAGCGTTTGTTTGAGACCACACCGTTGTGCAACCTTAGCCAGAGACGCTCCTTCAAACCCTTCTTTTATAATTGTTTCATAAAATGCCTGCACAATCTGGGGTTTCCGCAATGAAGCATTTTGCCTTTTTATTATTTTTTTCATATGCATTCACATTTTATTAATTTACTGAATATTCAGTAAATTATATATTTTTGTCAATCATTTTTCAAGTTACTATCTAGCATTTTTGTTCAAACCTCAAGATACTTCATTTTACTAATGGTAAAACTGTAAGTGTAAATGATTCAACATCATCCCGTTATGTATGCCGTAGAATCAGGCAGAATACATAAATTGATAACACAAGTACGATGTGAAGCATAACTATGTTGTGTTGAGGTGGTATGTATAGCATTTTGAATATTCGTTGTCACTCTACCATTAGCTGTCATATTATAAAAAATTATCTAATAGCTACTGAAACAACATTAATCAAAGTTGTTGCTTATTTATACTAATAGCGTTATACTTTGTAAAACATACTGGAGCAATCCTGGAGGATTAAATGAATTTAGAAAAAAAATATCCTGAAAAAAGAGTTCTTATTACCGGATCAGGAAGTGGGTTAGGCAGGGCTCTGGCACCTGTCCGAAACTTTATATCAGGAACTATCGCCATACAATATACATGTGTCCGTTGCCTGTCCCAGCTTTTTTACATCATTACCCAGCCTGATGCAAAAGCGGTGTGGTGGGTTAAACGACATTTTCCAAATTTTTACGCCAGAATACTTTCGTTTGCATACAGGCGTGGAATTGTTTATATGTATCTTGGTGTTAAGCCTGAAGAATTAGCATAAGGAAATATATTATAGCTGCATTCGTACTCCACCCTGCAGGGTAACATCGCTGCGGTTAGCTAAATTTACCATGGTATCAGCGGTAAGTTTTATGACAAAAAGATTAATCTCAACACCAAAGATAAAGGTGGGAATAACATAGCCTGGCATATAGCTATTGACCGATTCAAATTCCATGGTACCAATGAGTCCATCTGGCTTTATTGAAGGATTAGTAAAGGTAGGATCTTTTGTAGTTAGCTGCCCATTCCCATTGAAATCAGTGCTGAAAAATCCCAGATTTGTAGCCAGCCCAAAGCCAGTATAAAAGCTGAATAGATACATGACATCAATATATGCAATTGCCTGAGCGCTGAGTGTAAACACCGTCCAGCTTACAGTGGCACCATAGGTGCTATTGAGATTTGCCGATAAAGGGTAATCTATCGAACTATAAGTAACTGTAATATCTTCATATTCAGCATCATATTCACCGGTGACATCCACATTGCCCATCATGATATCGCCACCAATACTGAATGTGAGCCCTCCAAATGAAAGCAGGAATGGCAGTATGGTTGCTTCTTTAAGATAATTGTACCGCAGCTTTGCACCAAATGAGATAAAATTAAAATCCTGTAAACGTGCAGTATCAGTATCAATATCAGGATCATACATACTTTTCCTGAAATAAAAAAGCTTGCCAATGATATCAAAATTTCCTGCCAGTCCAAAACCAGCATGGACAACAGGGTTTGCCATTACACCCGGGAAGGTGCCGTCTTCTGCTTTATCATCAAAATATTTGGCATTGGTCAGCGCAACACCAAGGGCAATACCAGCTTCCATGTGCGGAAAATGACCAATGGATGATTTGCCTATTGGGTATCCTAACATATTGGCCAGAGCAAAAGAATTGGCAATAAACTTGCCGTTTTTATCAGTTACATCTTGAACTTGCTTTCCTAAAGAATCCTCAAGAACTGGTATGTCAGAAAAATTTGCATCAGCAGGCGTTAAATTAACAGTTGTCCTGGCATAGGCAGCGGTGCATACAAACACAAGTACAATGATAATAATCTTCTTCATAACATCCTCCGCAATATATACTCTTAAAAAAATAAAAAGATGTCAAACATTATTATGAAGCTTTTATATTTTTGTTATGTATGTTCATTGTTCCCTACCGTCATTTTCGACTTGACCCGGAATCAATTTGATGCGTCATTCCAGACTTCGACAGGCTGATTGCCGAGTGATTGCATGGCGATCATATAAAGATGCGGTCACCAGCGATTGCTAAGCAATTACATCAAGGCGCACTAACCGAACGCTTGCTAAGCAATTGTACCGAGGCGCGGTCGCCGAGTGATTACATGGCAATCGTACCGAGGCGCGGTCGCCGAGTGATTGCATGGCAATCGTATCGAGGCACGATCGCCGAGTGATTGCATGGCAATCGTACCGAGGCGCCGCATTCCAAACCAGCGATTATTATATCACAGCAATACGTTTTTCAGCAGTAACTATCGCCCCTACGTATATATTTTTAAAAAAATTATATAAAATAATAATAACACTATAAAATAATTGACAACGTTGTGATTTTGCATGTATACTTCATTGTTGGTATGCTTACAATTTTGATAATCCTGAGGCTGTCCCATGACATTGAAAAATAAAATCTTAATTATTTTAAGTCTTTGCCTGTTACTGTGCGTTGGTGCGTATTTCATTATATCAAGCACATTTGCCAACTTTGAAAAGCAGCTTTTTGAAAAGTGCCGCATTGAAGCACTGGTTGGCGCACGCGTTATGAGTGAACTGATTGAGATGATGATTGACACACGCATTCTTACTAAAGAACAGGTTTTTGACCGAAATTATATTCCCATACCAAATACAAATCCGCAGAAGTTCAGAACAAAATATGACGCCATATTTGACCGCTATATTCAGAAAATTGAAGACGAATTTTTGAAAGACGAAGATCTGGAATTTGCAGCACTTGTTGATATAAACGGGTATTTACCCACTCACAATAGCAAATATGCTAAACCAGAAACAACTGACCCTGTTTACAATCTCAAATACAGCCGTTCCAAACGTATATTTAATGACATGGTAGGACTCAATGCATCACGGTTTATTGGCCCGGGAACATTAAAACAGCTGTATAACCGTGATACCGGTGAAATAATGTGGGACATTTCAGCACCGGTGTTTGTTAAAGGTGAACACTTTGGCGCTTTCAGGATTGGTGTTTCATTGAAGCGCATAAATGAATTGAAAAATCAGATGATTATTATTGTGGGTATGACTATACTTGTCATTTTAAGTATAACCATGCTCATGCTATTTTTAATTTTACCGCGAAAACTCTACGATACTGATCTGGATATACCGCAGTATTAAGCCAGGCTTCGTTTCACTTTTAATTTATCAATTTCTATCTGTGCATACGCAGAGTGATTGTGTATTGACTCCATACTTTCTGTTTCAACAATAAACCACAGCACTTTTGGATGTGCCAGTAATTTTATAGCTACATTGCGCACAATATCTTCAACAAACACGGGATTTTCATATGACCGTTCAGTAATATATTTTTCATCTTCACGCTTAAGAAGCGCATATATCTGGCTTGAACCACATTCTTCAACCAGTTCAATAAGCTCTTCAATCCACAGTATCTCCCTGGCACGTACCGAAACACTGACAACACTTCGTTGATTGTGTGCTCCATACTGGCTAATCTCTTTGGAACATGGGCACACTGACAGAAGTGGTACCTTTACCTGCAATGTGTAATAATCAACTGATGAATCGCCCTGAAGCGTACATATATAATCCATCTTAGATTTTTCACCACTGACTGGTGCTGTCTTGGTTATAAAATAGGGGAATTCAATATTTACATGGGATGTCTTTGCGTTGAGTTCTTTCTTTAAATCTTCCAGGATGTCACGGACATTTTTTGTGCTTATGCCACCCTGGTAACGGTTGAGCACCTCAACAAAACGGGACATATGTGTGCCACGGAAATGTTCGGGCAAATCCACATACATGTTGATGCGAGCAACGGTATGTTGCAATCCATCAGCACGGTCAAGCACCACAACCGGATAGGTAATGTCCTTAACACCAACTTTGTTTATTGGTAAATTTCTGTCATCCGGCTGTGATTGTATATCTTTTAAACTTCTTCGCGGCATTATGGTACTTCGTTACGCTTTTGCTTCTTCTTTTTCAAGCAACCCAGCCTGCTCTTTTACCTTTTCTTCTATTTCCTTAGCAATATCAGGATGCTGATCTAAAAAGCTTTTTGCATTTTCACGTCCCTGACCAATGCGTTCGTCTTTGTATGAATACCAGGTGCCTGCTTTCTGTACAATATTATATTTTACACCCAGATCTAAAATGCCTGCAGTGCGTGATATGCCGCTATCGTACATGATATCAAATTCAGCCTGTCTGAATGGTGGAGCAACCTTATTTTTAACAACCTTAACACGTACACGGTTACCAACAGCATCCTCTCCTACTTTTAAGGTATCAACCTTGCGTATATCAAGCCGAACTGAAGCATAAAACTTCAGCGCATTGCCACCGGTGGTTGTCTCTGGCGAGCCAAACATAACGCCAATCTTATGACGAATCTGGTTAATAAATATGACGCTTGTTTTGGATTTTGATATGACACCGGTAAGCTTTCGCAGCGCCTGGCTCATAAGACGTGCCTGCAGTCCCATGTGAGCATCACCCATCTCGCCTTCAATTTCGGCACGCGGGACCAGCGCAGCAACCGAGTCAATGACAACAATATCTATGGCACCTGAGCGCACCAACGATTCCGTGATTTCAAGCGCTTCCTCACCGGTATCCGGCTGCGATACTAAAAGCTCGTCGGTATTGACGCCTAATTTTTTTGCATATACCGGATCAAGAGCATGCTCAGCATCAACAAATGCAGCAATACCACCTGCCTTCTGTGCCTCAGCAATGACATGCAGGGTAAGCGTGGTTTTGCCGGATGATTCAGGACCATAAATTTCGGTGATGCGCCCTCGCGGTATACCGCCAATACCCAGGGCAATATCAAGCTCCAGTGAGCCTGTTGAAATAGCTGGCACCTTCATCTTTGCGTGCTCATCACCAAGCCGCATGATGGAGCCTTTACCAAACTGCTTTTCTATCTGCAAAATAGCGGATTCCAGCGCCTGTGATTTTTGATTGAGTTCTTTCTGTTCGCTCATGATTATTACCTCATTGTGTGGTTTATACCAATATATAACGCTAATTCTGCAAAAAAATAAAATGTAATATCAAAAAAACATCAAAAATTTTTGTGTGCGATAGTTACTGTGGAATAGCATTATGTCATATTAAACATAGCGTGTTAAAAATGTCAACTTATATGTATTTTTTCTCTTCCACCACTGTATATAAACCTTTAAGTTGTTCCCCTGTTTTTTTTTATATTATAGGGAATGAATAAAACTTCTTCTCACTTCATACAAATGAGTGAACAAATAATTATTGATGTGATGCAATATATGATTAAAAAAATGAATTAAAAATGTGTTATTTACATCGTTCCCCAGTAAAAATCCAGCATGTTTCAGAACCACACGTTTCACACACCCAATAGTACCCATCATCTTCACATGATTTTTGCCCCACTACACATCCAGAATACCCATAATCAATCAATCCTACAATAATGAAGGTTGCAACAACTGCTGAACATACCATCATAATTATACGTGACATAACACGACATTCCTCCTTACAAATATTCTTCACACAAATCATAAGTGTATTATACATCCTGAATCGATAATATTATAACAATAAAGTCAATTCTTTAACTTTCGTGTTAGTATTCCATGCTGTTTTTTCCTCAATAATGGTTTCTTTTCCACAAAGAATGTTTCCCCTGTTAAGGGGTCAGAGCCTGTGTAATACTGTATTGACGACAGTGTCATGGGCAATGGTATAAATGCCTGGCACTGATAGGGCACGTAGCCAAATAATGCTGCAATATTCTTACGCATCCTGTACACAGAGCTATCGGTACTTCCAGGATGGCAGGTCATCAAATACGGCACCAAATAATACTCCCTGCCCAGGCGTTTGCATGCAGCATTAAACGCATTTACAAATTCCTCAAGTGGAATAGCACTTACTTTACGCATGGCTCTGAGTACCGCTTTATCCGTATGTTCCGGAGCAATCTTAAGCTGACCGCTGACAAAATGCTTCACTAAAAAATCAAGATCCTTCTTAGCATTGTTCCCCTGCATAAACAGATCATACCGTATACCTGAGCCAACAGAAACCTTCTTTACATTGGGCAGGGTCAGAGCATCTTCCATAAGATTAAGCCATTTATCTGTTGCCAACCGTAAGTGCTTGCACACAGCAGGAAATACACAGCTTTCACGGTTACATCCGCCAATAGCACACGTAAACCCATACATGTTTGCCGACGGTCCGCCAATATCGCTGATATGCACCTTGCGTTTTGACACAGTAACTATCTCCTGCTTTATTGAATCAGCCGAGCGGCTGACCACCATCTTTCCCTGATGCAGTGTAAGCGAACAAAACGAGCAGCCACCTGCACATCCACGATGCGCATTTATAGAATACTTGATCATTTCAAACGCCGGTATGGTATCTTTATACATTGGATGGGGTTTTCGCTCATACGGCAGTTCATAATATATATCAAGTTCTTTCCGGGTTACAGCAGGCGGTGGAGTGTGGATAATATACCTGCCACCACTTTTTTGTGCTATCACTTTGGTGCCAAAATTCTGGTAAAACATTTTGTACATAACAAGCAATGATTGAACGTTTGCCAGTGCATCTTCTTCTGGAGGCAGTTCAACAGCATCATCGGGTTTTTGTTTGGCGATAGTTACTGTGCCAGGAATCCCTTGCAGGCTCTGACCCCCCGATAGGCGCCGTGCTATCTCCACAATCTGATATTCACCCATGCCATACACAAGGATATCAGCGCGGCTATCCACCAGAATGCTTCGGCGCAGCTTGTCCTGAACAAAATCATAATGCAGTAGCCTTCGCATTGACGCTTCAATGCCGCCAATGACTATGGGTACATCCTTAAACCGCTGTTTTATAAGATTACAGTAGGTAATAACTGCATTGGATGGCTTGATGCCACCTTTGCCACCAGGTATGTAAGGGTCATCATTGCGTATTTTTTTAAACGCCGTAAAGCGAGAAAGCATTGAGTCTATATTGCCACTTGTTACACCAAAAAAAAGGTTTGGCCTGCCAAACACTTCAACTGATGATGGATCCAGGAAGTTGGGCATTGCAATAATGCCAACTGAAAAGCCTGCTTTTTCTAAAACACGGCCAATGACTG
>JARYLT010000027.1 GCA_029907515.1 Spirochaetota bacterium
TTGGTTGAGTTTTTATTATCTGGTAGGAGTACAATGCTTCTTTACAAGCATTTTTACACACTCTATGGGACATTACCATAGGGATGATATGTGTGAAAATTACTATATACTATTCAACAATAACTTATAGTCCAGTGTAGCAGAAATAATAGTATATGTGTGTAAATATATTATATTTTCAGTTTTTTAAGTTTTCCCCATGGCTTTAAACTGGATATGAAACAAGCAAAAACCAGTGTCAATGCCTGAAATGTACCAAATAGCCGGGACATGGTTAGTGAATGGATAAATTGTAGATCATTATAGGAAGCTAGCCCCTGTACTTTTGCTATGTCCACGAGGATTTCCAACCATGGCCCCAGGGGGTATGTACCAAATATAACACCATACAGGCATATTATCCATTTAACAATAATCCACTTATATGTAAACCATCCCCAATTTGTTAATGTAGAATAGAGTATACCCGTTATTAAACAGCCCATTGCTCCAGGGATAATAATAAATATATCAATATAATGCAAGGTGCTAAGAATACCATAGAGTTCGCTATCGGAAGCAGCATTAATAAAAAATTGCTTTGAAGAAAGGGTAATTGCACCACCCACCCACATTATAACAAACAATACGTGAAAAGCTTTTAGCCATTTTTGATTATGAAAATGAATCTGCATATAACCCCCTGTTATGGATATAGTCTATATTCACAATGGTTTTAGAGCATACAAATACTTTTTTGTATACGTATTCAGTAATTATTAATTTTAAATGTTGGTTGTAATTAATAGGTTGAGATTGAATGTGCATATACACATCAGTGTTTAGGAAAAATTAAAATATATTTCCATAATATCCAGTTCAGGAGATAACAAAAAATAATATAATTATTATTAAAAATCTTGACTATAAAAATATGTCTATAACATATTGTTATATATGTATTATTGTATTATAAAAATATGGGGAGATCATGAAAACATTTTTTTATCCAGAAAGTATGGTAGTTGTTGGAGTTTCTCTGACAAAGATTAATTTAGGGAAGATTATACTTCTTAACAATATCCAGCAGGGGTATACGGGGAAGCTATTTGGTGTAAGTACACAGGAAGGCCAGATTGAAGGGGTTCCAATATATAAAGATATCCTGGATTTGCCAGAAGTGCCAGATGTTGCCATTATCATTACTCCTGCAAAAACTGTTCCTGAACAGATAGAAAAGTGTGGTAAAAAGGGAATACAGCATGTGGTCATAGAATCGGGTGGCTTCAGTGAATATTCACAATCTGAGCACTCATTGGAGCAGCAGGTTCTTGCGATAGCTAACAAATACGGAATAAAAATTATTGGTCCTAATTGTATTGGTACTATCAACTTTGAAAAAAAGATGTTCATGCCGTTTGCATTTTTCCGTAAGGATTTAGTTGCAGGTGAAGTTTCAATGATTTCCCAGAGTGGTGGTGTTGGCAATACCTATCTGCATGCACTACCTGAAAATCATATATTTATCAATAAATTTGTAAGTATTGGCAATAAGCTGATGCTTGATGAGGTAGATTTCTTACATTACTTTGTCAATCATGATGATAACACAAGAATTATTATATGCTATCTGGAAGGATTTAATAGAGGGAGGGAATTTTTTGATATAGCCCGTGCATCAGAAAAACCAATTATTGTACACAAATCTAACAGGTCTCCACTAAGTGCTAAGATTGCCCAATCACATACAACAGCACTGTCAGCTAGCGATGCTGTGGTTGATGCTGCATTTGCGCAGGCAGGCGTTATTCGTGCTGAAGATGAAGAAGAAGTTATTCTGGCTGTGAAAGCAATGCAACTTCCACCAATGAAAGGAAGGAATGTTGCGGTCTTGTCACGTTCAGGCGGTCATGCTGTTATTTCTGCTGATGCTTGTGCCAAGTATAACTTCAATCTTATTACGTTTCCTGAAAGCTATATTAATACTATCCGTAACCTATATAAAACACGGGTCATTTCACATCAAAACCCACTGGATTTAGGTGAGATATTTGATTACACAATATTTGGTAAGATTGTTGAACAGACAATCAAATTAGATGAGGTTGATGGTATCTTATTTAACCATCTGTACCAATCTGAATATGAAGCTGGCATGTCACGCACATTCCTTGATACAGTGGAACGTCTGGTGCGTGAATATAACAAACCGGTCATGGTGGCAATGATTTCTGATGCTAAAGAAATGCTTGATATTAATATGAACCACCCAATGCCAATTTTTAATACACCGTACAATGCTGCACACGCACTTGCCATTTCTGCTGATTACTATCAAAAGAAGGCAATGCGCAGTAACAGGGGTATTATTGATACTACCATGATGAATTCGGTTAAAACTCAGATCCCATATTTTGATACAATAGGAAAGGAAAACAGAGAACCACTTTTACATGAATCCATTCAATTTTGTCAGCGGGTAGGTGTCCCGATAGTTAATGGAATATTGGTTCAATCAGCAGAAGAAATTGAAAAAACAGAATTTCAATTTCCGGTTGCTGCCAAGATAGTATCGCCGGATGCAATACATAAAACCGAAGTTGAAGGTGTTAAACTTAACATTAATACTAAAGAAGAGCTCAAAGATGTTTTTGATGATATGAGAAAGTCTTTATATGATTATAATCCCAATGCAGTGTTTTCTGGCGTGTATGTGCACACCATGGCACCAGGTGGAACAGAATTTTTTGTTGGAGCTAAAAAGGATCCGGTTTTTGGACCAATAGTTCTTGCTGGATTGGGAGGTATTTATATTGAGCTGTTCAAGGATGTATCTATACGACTTGCTCCTGTTACAAAGGCAGAAGCATTGGAAATGATACGGGAATTGAAAGCAGCACGGTTATTTGAAGGGTTCAGAGGTAAGGAGCCACTTGATGCCAATGCATTCAGTGATGTCATTGTTACATTAAGTCATGCTATAGCTTCAATTGAGGAAATTTCAGATATTGAATGCAATCCAGTTATGGTGTATTCGCATGGGTGTATGGCTGTTGATGCGCGAATCTTTTTGCAAAAGCAAAAAGTTGCATCACCAACGTCATGGTAAAATAATTTTAACTGAAAAATAGAATAAACCCGCCTTAAAAATATAAAGGGTGGGTTTTTTTATATTGCAACAATTTCATTCAAAAGGGAAGTACGCATGCAGTGATGGTTATACCATAAACTAATAAAATATTTTTTTAAAAAGTTATTCTGAATCCCGGCTTTCGGTTATAAAGGCTTGATTCTGGATATTAATATGACAGTAGATACCCAAGACATTTGTAAATATTATGTTTAAAATCATAGTTTGAAAATTTTATTCTGTACAGTATTTACAAAATGCCATAAAATAATTATATGTATTCAATAAAAAAGGATTGATTTTAATTTAAGGCTTAATAATATCGTTATCGATATATTATCTTCCTTATGAATGAGAGGATGATATTACCTGCAAGGAGAAAACAGTATGGAATACAACGTTGAAACCTTACCGTTGTGGAAAAAGATCATCTATGCTTTAGGGCAGTTGGGGTGGTCATTAGCTTCATTCAGTGTTGGTAATTTATTAATATATTTTTATCTACCACCTGAGTCAGCTGATAAAGCCATATTCCCAGCATATATCTATCAAGGCTATGTGATTGGAGTGTTAACAATTATTGGGCTTATCTATGCTTTTGGAAGGCTATGGGATGCTATAACTGATCCGATTATAGCAACAATGTCCGATAGGTCACGTTCACCATTTGGGAGAAGGAGAAAATTTTTAGCCATTGGCGCATTTCCCTTTGCAATTCTGGGAATGTTAGCGTTTATGCCACCTGTGGATACTCTTTCAACATGGAATGCTGTATGGCTTTTTGTGGTTGTAACACTGTTTTACTGGTTTATGACTATGTATGTAACACCTTTTTTTGCCTGGCTTTCTGAATTGGGCCACAATCCCAATGAACGGTTATTTTTGAGTACATTGATTTCTATTACCTGGGCTATAGGATTTGCAATTGGCTCGCAGGCAGTTGCATTACAGTCATTGTTTGAAAAAAGCTATGGTTACAGTTCCACAAAAGCATTTCAGGTTGTAATGATAATTTTCAGTGGCGTATCATTGGTACTTATGTATTTACCGGTTATTTTCATTGATGAACGGCGATACTGTGAGCCCAATGTTTCCAATGAGGGTACCTTTGAGGCAGTACGTTCAGCCTTTAAAAATAAAAATTTCTTATTTTTTACTATCTCAGATTTAGCTTACTGGGTTGCACTTACATTCATTACAACTGGTCTTGTGTACTATGTAACTGTATTACTTGAACTGGATAAAGCTGTATATTCTCAGTATATGATTATTTTATTTGCATTAAGTTTTATATTCTATGTCCCGGTAAACCTGATAGCACAGAAGATTGGGAAGAAAAAGCTACTGGTATTTGCATTTGTACTGTATTCATCGGTGTACGTTGTGGCATCTATGTTGGGATGGTTCCCAATCGATAAAAATGTACAGGGCTTAATCATTATTGTTATGACGTCTTTACCATTAGCAATTTTTGGAATTTTACCCAATGCCATCATTGCTGATATTGCTGAAGCTGATGGAATACAGACGGGTAATTTTAAAGCTGGAATTTTCTTTGGAGCACGTACCTTCATGTCCAAAATGGGGCAGATGATTGCTGCACTTATATTCCCGTCACTCATATTACTGGGCAAAACACCACAGAATGATATAGGTGTACGATTAACGTGTGTTGTGGCATTTTTCTTTTGTATTGCTGGATTAATTCTTTTCTTGAAATATGATGAAAAGAAGGTTCTGGAAATACTGGCAACAAAAGAAAAAGTGTGATGTTTTTATAATGTTATTTTTCATAAGGGGATAAGGATATTCAAACATCAACGCCGTATCCCCTTGTTTATTACCTTCACCAAAAATTGTTCCAATGAACATCAATTTTATAGATGTGCTTATAGAATTTTTTCACTGTGATTAAAATAACATCAGGCATACAACCCCCTTCTCTCTCTAAATAAGATTATTAAATATTTGACAAATATTCCTATACCATCAACAATACATTTTGCATTTGAGGGAAATAGCAAAAGTATGATAAAAGTCATTCTGTCACAAACCATTAACTCTTCTGCTGCCGAAGTTTTTGCAGCACTGGATCATATTAATAAGCTGGCACGGTTGAAGACTGATTTACGGAGCTATCGCATAGCTCGTGATGAGGAAGGATTACAGCTTATTGATGTGGATGTGCGTTTTATTATTAAACAATTTCCGCTGCGGCTCAAATATACTGCTGTCCCCAATAAATACTGTGAGCTCAAAATGCTCAAAGGAGCTTTGAAGCAGTACGAATACAGATATACCGTTATGGGTGATAATGTGTCCGCAACGGTTACAGTTGAGTGCTCAATCAGGTTGCCGTTCCGATATTTTCTTGTTACACCGATTCTTAGAGCTATATTAAAGCGCAGAATCAAAAAAGAATTATTATTACTTGAAAAAATATTACACACTACACTATAACACATGACCAAACCACTGATCGTCCAGAGCGATAATACTTTACTTCTTGAGGTAGATAATCCCCTGTATGAAGAGGTGCGGGATGCGATACTTCCATTTGCTGAGCTTGAAAAAAGCCCTGAGCATATCCATACCTACCGCATAACGCCGTTATCATTGTGGAATGCAGCCTCAGCAGGTCTTACTGCAAAAGAAATTGTGGAGCGTATTGAACGATACTCGCGCTATACTGTCCCTGCAATAGTCATCACCACCATAAAAGAGCAGATGGACCGCTATGGTTTGCTTACCCTGATAAAGCGTGGTGAAAACCTCATCCTGCAATCTGATGATGTGCATATTATACGGGAGATAGCCACCCATAAACAGATTCAGAAATTTATTGAAGGGCAACTTTCTGAGTATGAAATTCGGATAAAGCCCAACAATCGCGGGCATATAAAACAGGCGCTGATAAAAATTGGATTCCCCGTTGAAGATAAAGCGGGATACGTTGATGGTGATCCATGTCCGTTTGAGTTGCGAAGTGTTACGGCAAGTGGCATGCCGTTTGAGATTCGCGATTATCAGAGGAATGCTATTGACAGTTTCTATCGCTCTGGAAGTGAAGAGGGTGGAAGTGGTGTGGTGGTGCTGCCCTGTGGTGCAGGAAAGACCATCGTTGGTATTGGCATTATGCACCTGTATCAAACAAAAACACTGATATGTGTAACTAACACCGTTGCGCTGCGCCAGTGGATTGATGAGCTACTGGATAAAACTACGTTAACCAGAGATATGATTGCTGAGTATTCCGGTGATATCAAAGACATTAAACCGGTAACTATCGCCACCTATAATATTTTGACCTACAGGCGTAAAAAAGAAGATGAATTCAAGCATTTTGGCCTGTTTACACAGAATAACTGGGGCTTAATCATTTACGACGAAGTGCATCTTTTGCCAGCTCCGGTATTCCGCATGACCGCTGAGATACAATCAAAGCGCCGTTTGGGACTTACCGCCACACTGGTGCGTGAGGATGGACTGGAAACGGATGTGTTCAGCCTCATTGGCCCAAAAAAATTTGATATGCCCTGGAAGATGTTAGAGGAATGTAACTGGATTGCAAAGGCAATATGCACTGAGGTACGCATTGAATTGCCCGAAAGCCTTCGCTATCAGTATACGGTTGCCGGTGACAGGCAAAAGTTCAGAATAGCATCAGAAAATGAAAAAAAGCTTCACTACGTGGAGCACTTGCTAAAACACCATCCCAATGACCGCGTTCTTATCATTGGTCAATATATTGACCAGTTAGAAAAGATTAAGGAGCGTTTTGGATTTCCACTTATCACCGGAAGCACTCCCGTAAAAGAACGTGAGGAACTGTATAAACAATTTAAACAGGGTACTATAACACGGCTTATTGTTTCAAAGGTTGCAAATTTTTCTATTGACCTGCCTGATGCTAACGTTGCCATTCAGGTATCGGGTACGTTTGGTTCACGCCAGGAGGAAGCACAGCGTCTGGGACGCATCCTTCGTCCAAAGCCGGGGGATAACACAGCATATTTTTATTCGCTCATTACGGCACACACAGTTGAAGAAAATTTTGCGCATAACCGCCAGCTTTTCTTAACGGAGCAGGGCTATACCTACATAATCATGAATGAAAGCATGTTCAATGAAAAGTTTAGCACTTAGTGTTTGTTTATTAGTTACATCACTTTCCTATGCATGGCAGCCGCTTCTGTATCAGGCCACAAACGGGAAATTATATTATACGGGGAAGCCATATCATCAGGGTTTGCCTGATACAATTTATATAAAAGACATTCAGGTTATAAAAAATACATTCTACATTTCCACACGTGAGCACGGCTTATTTAAACGTATGCTGGGCGATAGTTCCTGGCAACATATCACCCCCCGTGATGCTCACATGCGGACAACAAACGGGTTGCTTCCCACCTACCGCAGTATATCAGCGTTCTGTGTTGATGGCTCTGACCCCAGTATTCTTTACGTTGCAACCAAGTATTCACTGTATTGCTCAAAGGATGGTGGTACAAGCTGGCAGAGTGTTGCCCTTACTGGCCTTCCTGCCAATGCATGCATAACGGCACTCTATGCTAAGGGTAGCACTCTTATAGTGGGGACATCATGGAATGGTGTGTACCGATACACAGGCACAAGGTTTATCAATATTAGCAATGGCCTTCCACGCAAACACTATTCTGACAGCATTGTGTTTATTGAAGAAGTGTACCGAGTTTCACCGGAGTTTTGCATCACAACGTATACAAACGAAGTGTATGCGTATAACGGGAAAGAGTGGAAAAAACGATTAAGCGGACATACAGGTACATTCTGGGGTGGAAGTATTAATGGCAAAGTGGTTGTGGTGGATAACGACACTGTGGTTACACTTACCGGGCAAAAGGAACTTCATCAGGAACTATCGCCCATACAGGCTCACTGTGTATTGTTTTTGGAAGGAACACAATATGTATTTGTAAAGGCAATTGAAGAACAAAAAGACACTGTACGCGGACTGTATGCAGGAGTGCCTTCATCATGGAAAGTAGTTAAAGAACTTGTTGCTGTTGCAAAGAAAGCTGGCTACAATGCTCTGGTATTTGATATTAAAGATGATTATGGCAATGTGTATGTGAGTGAACCAACTGCGGAATCTATTGGAGCATTGCGTAAGGGCCTGCCACCAGAAGAGGTGTGCACCTATGTACACAACCATACCATGAAAGCAATTGCCCGCATGGTGGTATTTAAGGATGAGCGCCTGTTTAAAGCCTTTGATACAAAATATGCAATTAAGGATAGTGCTACAAAAGCAGCATGGCGCGGCAATCCAAAAGAATACTGGGTTGACCCGTATGCAGAGTTTGTGCACAGCTACAATATTGCAATTGCTAAAGAAGCACAAAGGGCAGGCTTTGATGAGATTCAATTTGATTATATTCGCTTCCCTACCGATGGGCCAGTGCATCGCTGTGTATTTACGTATAAACCCCCTAATGGGATGTATAAGTATGAGGCTATAGCGCAATTTTTACGATCTGCCAGACAGGCGCTTCATGTGCCAATAAGCGTTGATGTGTATGGCTTTACCGTATGGTATGAATTTGGTCAGTGGTTGGGACAGGATATTGAAGCTATGACATCAATAGTGGATGTGCTGTGCCCCATGGTATATCCTTCACATTATGGGAGGAAATTTTTTGATGGAAACATAGATCCTGGGGATTATTATGCGATAGTTATCGAAAGCAATCGCAGGGCTTTAATGAAATCACATGCTGTGGTGCGGCCTTACCTGCAGGCGTTCAATATGCTTTCACCAGGATGGGGCTATATGTACATACAGAAGCAGATACAGGCCTGCACAGATTCAGGTGTAAGTGGCTATATATGGTGGAATGCAGGAAGAGATTATGGTGTAATAAAATAGAGTAATACGAGGAAATTATGCCCAAGACTATTACTCTACGAGTTGATGATACTGTATATGAAATAAAAAAAAGTAGCAGATGGTGAAAGAAGGCTTCTGTCAGATTTTATTGAATATGCAACATTATCATATATCACAAATGAAATAACAGTCTCTGATCAGGAAATGCAAGAACTACTAGGTGATGTGCATCTGGTAAAGGATTTGCGGAAAGGATTGAAAGAGATAACGGAAAGCAGGTATCGAAATTGGGCATGTTGTTCATAAATAATTTCATAGCACCCCGTGTTATTAACTCAATATTTTCATAATTTATGCCGATAATGGCTACATGAGAATCTCTGATGGTTTATCAATTATTACACTGCCCCAAACTGCTGCAAAACCTGCCCGCACGGTGATGGTGTGGCCGGTATATGATGATTCACGCATCACACCGGTAAAAGGCGTTGCACGCAGGTTAGAAAATAACATTCAATACATAAAGCCCACTCCTGATGAGCATGCACGGTTGCTATCGCAGGTACAGGAAAACCCCGAACCACTGTACAGCAACACAGCAAAAATCCAGAAAAGCATGTCATCAGTCATCCCTGGCACCTTTTTTGACGCAATTGCGTAAATAAAAAATAAAGCTTGCATTTTTTGTTACCATTTTATATATAATATAAACATAGAAGTGCATTTGTAGTTTGTGTTTTAAAAAAGCAACATAATAAAAAATCAAAAGTAAGGAGGTTTTACGATGTTTAAGAAGTTAGCGTTGTGTATTCTTGTTGCTGCTGTTGCATGTGTGACAACAGGGCTACAGGCACAGGAGATGACCGATGATGTAGCGTTTTTGCGTGTAGGGTATCAGTGGAATACATTGAAACCGGATGTAACTAATGCAGAAGATTTTAAACTTAATGGTGTTGCCATAGAAGGTGAATATAACCTTAATTTAGGTGGCATGCTTCTTGGATTTTCTTTAGAATATGCATACCTTTCATATACTGAAGATAAAGCAGCAGATTTTGGCTTTTTAAGCCCCATGGTAACACTCAAGTTCTTAGCTCCTGGTGGTTTTTATATTGGCCCCGGTCTTTCAGCCAGGTATTTAATGGATTCCTATTTACCAAAGGGTCAAGATGAACCTGATAGTGAAGTTGACCTGTGGGTAAATGGTGTAGCAGGATTTATGACACCCATTGCAGAAGGTATTTATTTAGACCTTCAGGCACGCTTTGGCTGGAATCTGACGCAAAACCAGTTTGAAGATATTTTCACGAAAATTGACAAAAACTATGATATGGCTTTCTATGTTGGTGTTGGTACCCGCACCCGCTCAACAGGAATATAATGTAAGTACCATATTGTTTATAAACACAGGCAGGTTAATCCCTGCCTGTGTTTTTTTCTCCATCTAAATCATCAACAAAATTCTTTGCTATCATGTCATGTGGATTTATGGTAAGTATTTCTTTAAATAAAACTATGGCATCATCATAGCGCTTCTTGTTATAGAGGGCAAGAGCTTTCTGGAATTGTTCAGCAGTGGATAAAAACAGATCATATGCTTCTTCAGGATACATTGACAAAACCTCATAAATTTTAGTGGGTTTTGATTTCCCCTTGACGATTACTTTACTAATATAGCGGAAGTAATACCCTGGAATATCTTTTACCTGCTGATATACATCCCCGGATATAAGTATTGTAGTGTGAAAATGTTTGGTTAAACTTTCAATGCGACTTGAAAGGTTTACGGTGTCAGATATAACTGTGCTTTCTATGCGCATGGTTTCGCCAATAATACCAAGGATTGCACTGCCGGTGTGGATGCCAATCCCAATAGAAATTGGCTGTAGCCCGTAAACAATTCGCTCATGATTGTATTCATGTATGCGTTTTACCATTGCAATAGCTGCATCTATGGCATCCTTTGGTGATTGTGGGAAAAGAGCCATGATTCCATCACCAATGTATTTGTCTATAAAACCGTTATGGCTCCTGATGATGGGGCCAATCCTGTTAAGGTATGAGTTTAAAAACTTGAATGTTTCTTCAGGTGTCATGTTTTCTGAAAGTGTGGTAAATGAACGGATATCAGCAAAAAGTATGGTGATGTCTTTCAGTGTCTGGTCACCAAGCCGAACATCCAGGATACTCTGCTTTTGCAAAAATGCTAAAAACTCATGGGGCACAAAGCGCTCAAGAGACTGATTGAGATTGCTTAAATGTGTGGACAGATGTTCCACCTGTAAAAATGAAAAAGAAAAAATGCGGGCAATAGCAATTGCCTGAGTAAAAATAAAGATAAATAAACCAATGGGAAGAACGTACATTGTGGGTAAAATGTTTCGCGCATATAATATATCATTTATCGCAGCAAGCATAAACAGGACAAACCCTGCTATAAAATAATTGATATGAAGCCGCTTACGCTTTGCTGCCATGATAAGGCACACCAGAACATACGTGAGTCCAGAGAGTACTGCAATCTGCATGAGCGGAACCAGTCTGTTGAAAAATGATACTGGAGTAATGATGGCAAGCAGTGTTAAAATGATGAACACAGCATTAAAAAAGCGTAAATGCTTTATTTTTATTTCTAATGGATAAACCTCATGAAAAAACATTCCAAAGAAAAGCCCACCTAAATAAAAAACACCTAGTTCCATTTTTATCTGCAATTCCCATGGAAATCCTTGAAACATATTTGATATTGTAGTGCTACCAGTAGCAAGAATACGTGCACACACGGTAAGGCAAAATAGACCAAACCACAAAGGGGCTCTATCTTTTGTCCTGAATATAAAAAGTGCTATATTGTATAAGCCAATAATAAGGATTGCTCCAAACAAAAACAAGTCACGGATTATTATGGAGTTATAGTGTGACAGAATAGCACGTGCCTTACCAATGACTATGGGTTGCCACATCCCTGCAGTGCGGTAATCCCTGTTACTGATATGCAAAACACACCATGCAATGTTATCTTTTGGCGCAAAATAGACCGTCTGATGCCTGAATTCATTTTTCATTTTTGAAAGGTCTTTTGACACCTTTCCATTAGAAGCCACCTCAACGCCATTGATAAATAAACGGTATGCAGTAACCATATGATCCAGATACATCCCATAAATGGCGTTGTCAGGGAGTACTAATTTAATAGCATAGGTAGCGTATCCTTTTGGCGGCAATTTTTTCCCATCCAGCACATATTCAGTCCAGTGCTGGGGCATCATAACGCTAGCAGTTGGTGCTGGTGCTGTGCCTTTTTCAATTAAAGCAGGGTCAACAAGCTCATTCCACCAGAAAAGCCAGTGTGATTTTATTTTATAGGTAAAGGAATTATCAAAGGGAATAGTGCGCATATCGTAAACAGCCTCAATGCCTGAAGCAGGGATAGTAAAAAATAATAGAGCGGCAATAGTTACTGAAAAGCATATCCACTGTTTCATAATTGGCTGCCTTAAAGAAAAAAGATTATTGTATATGTTGATGATTATAATATGGGAGATAAATTATTGCAATATAAAAATCATAGGGGCACAGAGAAAGGCCCCCCTATGATTTATGGTAGGAATTAGAATCCAAATTCCTTGCTAACAGCAAAGAAGAATTGTGCGTATCCAGAACCTGCTACTGCATCTATATTTAATGGAAGTTTAATCTCAGTGGCCTGTACATCCATACGTAACCCAACTATGGTCGAAAGCCCAATATCCTCAAATGCGAGCCCGCCGCCAATTTCAAACCCAAAGCCAATATTCTGATCGGCTGTTGTGTCTATTTCAGTACCATCTTGCTTGAAGGTGCTTAAAGGTGCTTTATAAAGCCATAAACCTGTCTGCAATGCAAGTGAGATAGATCCTAACGGTAATGTCGAAAAATCACGGATACCAACTATAAATCCATTACCAGTTAATTCCTGCTTGACCGGTGGATATAAAGGATTGGATACACCATCTACAGTTTTCTTATCTTCTTCCCGGAGTACTTTCCATATACGGAACCCCACATAAAGGTGTGTATATCCCATATCGCCTTCTTCGGTTAATGCTTTAATACCTATGGTGCCATCCCATGTCCAGAAATGACCAGAGCCTTCAGTCTTGAATTTACGATCTACTCCTGAAACTTCCTGTTCCCATTCTAAATCTTTTAGTGTTACATAGTACAATTGTGAATGGATTGCAATGATGTTAAAATTTGCCATAAAACCAGCATTAAAACTGCTGCCAGGACCTACCCCTAATGTTGAACTTGAATCGTTTGTGGTATTGAGTATAACGCCGTACATTGAAGAACCTGTACCAACGCCACCATTTAGGATTAATCCAAAATCACCACTGTTTACCTGTGCCTGTGATGAAAACGGTAATAGAAAAATGCTGAGAAACACTGAAATACAAAATGCTAGAACAGTTTTTTTAAACATATAACCTCCCTGGGAAAAAATATTCTTATTGGTCATCAATGATGACCCAAAAAGTGAAACATGTTGTTTTAAAACTATAAAAATTACCCTTTACGTACTAACATGTTCCCTGCGTGATAGTTGGTAAAAAATTAATCATGCTGAGAACACATAAACAATCAGAATATATTATATATATACAATACTTTGTAAAAAATGTGAAATAAAAAATTATTATAAACCATAATTATTTTTTTAACAGTAACTATCGCACATATAAAACATAACACTGTAATTTTTGATTGATAAAAAATTGAGTATACAATACTGTGTACTTAAATATCTTAAAAGAGGTAGAGGGTATGGATTATAAATATTATTTAATTGAGAAAAAGCCGCCAATTGCCTGGGTGTATTTAAACAGACCTGAAAAGAAAAATGCTATGAATCCACCTGCATGGTGGGAGGCTCCTTCAGTGTTTAAAGAATTGGATGCTGATGATGAAATCAGGGTAATCATACTTGCTGGTAAGGGCCCTGCATTTACCGCTGGTATTGATTTAATTGAAATGGCTGGTGAAATTAAAGAACTTGCCGATCCTGCACAAAAAGGTGGCATCAAACGGAGCTTATTACAGAAGATCTATAAAATGCAGGATACCATGACATGCATTGAAAAATGTCGTAAACCTGTTATAGCTGCTGTTCATGGCTATTGCGTTGGTGCCGGGTTGGATATGATTTCTGCATGTGATATTCGCCTGGCAACTGCTGATGCCCGGTTCAGCCTGCGTGAGGCTGCCGTTGGATTTGTTGCGGACGTTGGTGTATTGCAGCGCCTGCCGCATATTGTGGGGCAGGGTATTACCCGTGAACTGGCCTATACTGCAAAATACATCACTGCCCAGCGTGCTAAAGAGATACTGCTTGTTAATGAAGTGTATCCTGATCAGAAAGCTTTATATGAAGGCGCTGAAAAGATGGCAATGGAAATAGCCGAAAATTCACCATTAGCTGTTCAGGCTTCCAAGGATGTATTGAACTTTGGAATTGGCAAAACTATAGATGATGCACTAAAATATGTTGCGTCAATGAGTGCCAATATCATACCATCCGATGATTTATTTGAAGCTTTCACGGCGTTTGCGCAGAAGCGAAAACCAAAATTTACAGGCAAATAATGCATAAAAAAACCCGCAAGCTTCAGGCTTGCGGGTTTTGCTTAATTTAGAATAGTTTTTTAAGTTTTTTAGTTGCTTTATCCTTTACTTTATCAGTTCCTTTTTCAACTGCTTTTTGGGCGGTTTCTGTAGCTTTTTCTTTTGCTTTTTCCTTAGCTACATCTGCAACATCACCACCAATGTCCTTAATAACATCCATCAACGATGGCAGTTTTGGGGCAACAAGCCTGGTTTTGGGCTTATCCATTGTCCCTGTTACAAGAAACTGTAGGAATACTTTTCCTTCTTTGTTGGTAAGATAGCCAAAAGCTTTTTCGGCAACCTTATCTGGTTTAACATATTTTGCAACATCGCCCTTGATGAGTTTTGATGCATTCTTTTCAATTCCATTGTAAATGGATTTATTGTGTTTTTCATTGAGTGTCATGTCAATGTCAGCATTTACTGCTTTTGTGTTGAAGTTTACATCAGCTTTGAAATTGCCTGCATAGTCATCGGTGCTGATTTTTCCATTGGTGATTTTTAATAATCCACCTTTATACCAGATATCAACATATCCATTTTTCCATTTTACATCTTTTGATAAAAAGTCAAACTTGCCTGCATAATTAGCCAGTGTTTCATTACTCTTGATAGCATCAAATATCTGTAAACCAGTCATTGTTCCGTAAGGACTGCCTGCTTTTAATGCTATTTCAGGGTTTAATATACGTGTATTCAGGTCAAAAGGTTTTACTGTTCCGCGTGAGGCCAACCCAATATCAAAGGATTCTACACTGCCACCACTTGTTTTGCCTATAGTTTTGATGCCAATATCCAGTTTTAACTTTACCTGATTTTTCTTTGCAAGGTCTTTAGGGTCTATTTCAATATCATGTACAAGCGCGTTGAGATTGTATAGCTGGAATGTTTGTTGCATTGACTGGTCAACAAAAGTGATTGTGCCTCTTTCTATACCAACTTTCCCTATCGTTATACTGATTGGTAACGTATCAGCAGTCAGAGGTTTTGAAGGCTCTTCTTTCTTTACTTCTTCAACCTTCTTTTCCTCTTTAGATGGCTTCATTAAATCAGAAAAATTGAATGCTCCACTCTGATAGCGGGTGATATTTATTTTTGGGCCTGTTAACAAAAGTTCACGGAGTTCAAATTTACCCTGAAGCAGTGGCAAAAACTTTAATTTAAATGTGAAAGAGTCAAGCCCAACAAAAAGGTCGCCTTTTTCTACAGGCTTGCCTTTGAGGGCTTCTAACTGTTTGGGTGTTTTGAAGTTTGATATTGCAACACCCTTTACTTCAATGCCCGAAACAACACTGAATATACTAACATCAATCTTTTCAATGGTCACATGACGGTTCAGTGCCTTCTCCATCTGCTGGGCAATCATGTCTTTAGTCACAACCAGCATAAGTACAATGCTAGCAATAATTATCAGTGCAAATATGCTCCCGATAACTATCGCCACCCATTTAAGTATTTTTTTCATAGCTATCCTCCGGAAAATAGTATATACCTCAATAAGAAAAGAGGTTGTATTGGAAAATGATTTGTTACAGGATATTTAATAAAAAATTATTATTGCAATACTAATAGAAAAATCAATACAATTTTTATGATTTATTTTATAAAGATTGGTAATGTTATATTTTTGGTAATTCAATAGTCAGAGGAGTAAACCATGGGTGTACTACAAGAATATTTTTTTATTTTTATCCCGGTAGTGTATTTTGGTGTTGCTTTTATTGTTTTGTTACTGTTCAAAAAAATAGTGTTTTCGCTTTTAACAAAATGGGCTGCCGCTACAAGCTGGGATATTGATGATATAATTATTGATGCATTGAAAAAACCTGCATTCTTTGTCGTTCTTGCTCTTGCCATTCTCATTGCTTCACAGTACACAATGCTTTCAGAAAAATGGCAAATGCTGATAAGTAAAAGTGTATATGTTATTATTATTTTTGCTCTTACTCTTGGCATTGCTAATATAGTTGGATCATTATTACAGAAATACGTTAAGATTGCAAATATACCGCTGGCACCTACTGGCTTAACCTATATTATCATCAAGGGTTTATTTGTACTCATAGGGATTTTAATCATCCTCAACTATTTAGGTATATCGATAACTCCTATACTGACAACTCTTGGAGTAGGTGGTCTGGCAGTTGCTCTTGCACTGCAGGATACCCTGTCAAATCTTTTTGCAGGGATGCAGATTCTGATTGAAAGGTCGGTAAGGGTTGGAGACTTTGTAAAGATTGATGAAGGCATTGAAGGATATGTTGAGGATATTACCTGGCGTACTACACGAATCAGAATGCTGCCAAACAACATTGTTATTGTTCCCAACAGTAAGATGGCTCAGAGCATGATTACCAATTTTTATCTTCCTGTACCCCATCTGGCACTGAGGATTCCAGTAAGTGTGAGCTATAACTCCGACCCTCAGCATGTTGAAGATGTTATACTTGATGAGGTGAAAAAATCAGCTGGCACCATACAACAGCTTGTTATGGATCCAGAGCCTGTAGTACGGTTTATTCCAGGTTTTGGCGATAGTTCCCTGGATTTTACCCTTATAGTGTATGTAAAAGAATACGCTGACCAGTTTCCCGTTCAGTCTGAATTGCGTAAGCGAATATTTAACCGCTTAAAGGAGGAAGGTATTGAGATACCATTCCCCCAGAGAGTTGTTCACATTGTAAAATAATAAACATTGTTGACAATTTTGATTTACTACAGAAGTATTAATTACATTTTGTATACCGATAAATCAGGAGAAGAATCTAGATTTTTAAACGGCGGGATCCTTCATCACCTATACAGGTCGGGATTCCTCAGGATGGCATAGTATCCGTAAATCATAGTTTTGAGGGGACAGTTCCATGAAATCAAAAATAGTCATTATAATCAGTATGGTTGCATTAACCGTGTATGCTTTTTTTACCGGATGTAAATCAACACCTCACTACACATTAGCACAATTTATAAGCCCTGCAACCTGTGGTGGTTGCCATGATGAGATATATGAACAGTGGAAAAACTCAATGCATAACCTTGCACAAAAGGATATAATCTACAAAGAGTATGCTGCATTTTATTTAGATGATATAAAAAAACAAAATCCTGTAAATAAGGATGAACTTGAAGAGGCAGAAAGCTGTGTTAAGTGCCATATACCGGTAGGCTTTATTACCGGCAAACCAGTAACAGTGACCGAAGAACTGGCAATGGAAAACGAATTGCCTGAAATAACAAAAGAAGGCATTCAGTGTGATTACTGCCATGTAATCATTGATGCAAAGAAAAACTATAATGCACATTTTACCTATAAGCCAGGCAATGGTGAAGCAGACCCTGGTGTGAAGTATGGCCCTTTTAAGGATGCAACACCTGACTGGCATCAGGCAGCATATTCCAGATTTCACACGCAGGCTGCATTCTGTGGTACATGCCATGATGTTAAGCATGTAGTTTATAATACAAAACTGGAAACAACCTTTGAAGAGTGGAGCAAAAGCCCATATAATACCGGCGATGAAAAAACCACTGTCCCCTGCCAGGGATGTCATATGTATCACAGGCCAGGCGTTCCGGCAACAGGATCTACTCCACGCCCCAACAATCCCGGATTTGCTGCTTTTGGTGGGCCACAGCGAGATCACATATTTACTCATTATTTTGTTGGTGGAAATAGCGTCATACCAGGATTGTATAATGATAAAGTCAAAGGCAAAATGGCTGAAGAACGGCTAAAAAATGCCGCAACTATTTTAATTGATACACGTGATATTTCAACCGGTGCTTTTGCAGTTACTATAACAAATACCGGCGCAGGGCATAAACTTCCCACCGGGCTAACTGATGTTCGGCAAATGTGGTTGGAGATAGTTATCCTGAATCAATATGGCAAAGAGGTTTTTTCAATTGGGAAGGCTGATAAAAGGGGCTATCTCCCTGATAATACAATAATCTTTAAGACTATCTTTGGTGATGGGAAAGGAAACCCTGTTGCAAACATTGCAAAAGCGAAAGAAATTCTGTTTGATAATCGTATTTTACCAAAAGAATCAGTAACCAATACTATCATACTGCCCAAAGGATTAAAAGGAAAATATAGCATCCAGGTAAGATTACTGTACCGATTAGCTGATCAGAAGGCAGTGGATGAGGTTATGAAAGATAAGGCAATAAAATTACCTGTTATTGAAATGGCAACAGCTAAAAAAGAAATAGTTCTGTAAGGTTTTGTGTTTACAATAAAAGCTCACAATATATCAAAACGCTATAGCTACAGGTTGTTCAGCAATATTTCATGTTCAGTATCAACAGGTGAATCTGTTGCAATTGTTGGTCCCAATGGCAGTGGCAAATCAACCTTGCTGAAAATACTGGGAAATATTGTGTCACCTGATAGTGGCAGGATAGAGTATTTTGAAAATAAGGAACCCATCCCTGCCCATACGGTTATCCACTATGCTGGCATTGTTGCTCCCTACATACAGTGTTACAATCATCTTACATTAACAGAAAATATTATCTTTGCCTTTGGCTCGGTAACTGATGATGCTATAGAACTTCTACATCGTTTAGATATGTATCAGCATAAAGATAAAGTTCTCCATACCTATTCTACCGGCATGCAGCAACGTTGCAAGATTGCAATGGCACTTTTGAAAAAACCAAAAGTTTTATTGCTGGATGAACCAGGTTCAAATTTAGATGATAGTGGAAGAAAAATTCTTTTTGAACTAATAAAAGAAATACAACCATTTACTGCTATCATTATGGCAACTAACGACAGCAGGGAAGCAAAACTTTGTCACAGGAGTATTGTACTTGATAAAGGGATTGGTGCGTAATATTGTAAAAGATCTTCGTATAGAGTTCAGAAGCAAGGTAGTCATTTCGCTGATACTATCGTTCAGTGTCATTGTGACAATTTCTATTGGTTTTGCTTCAGGTGGCATAATTGGCAGCCCAATGGTGCATGCTATTCTTTTGTGGGTCATTATATTTTTTTCAGGGATGAATACCTCTCACCTCTTTTACAGAGAGATAGAAGAACATACTGCACTCTTTAACCTGATGTATTATAGCCCTGAAAGCATATTTGTTTCAAAGCTTATTGTAAATTGTATTATTATGGTGGCTGTTGCAGCAATAGTTGGATTGCTGTATCTGTTTGTTATGGATGTTTCAGTGTATAATGTATCAGGTTTTGCAATCATGATGCTGGCAGGTAGTAGTGCTCTGGCAGTGTGCACAACCATAATCGCGGCAATAACCGCACTGGTACAGGCGCGAGGCGGCCTTTTTACTATTTTATCGTTCCCCATAACGCTACCCATTATCACAGTCGTAATAAAATCTACAACACAGTGTTTTTCTAAAGAGATTTATTCTTCATGGAGTGCTATACTTTTTCTACTTGCATTTTCAACATTGCTTGGTGTGGTATCATATATACTGTTCCCCTATATATGGAGAGAATTTTAGGTGAATCTTAATTTCTCATGGAGTTTTACATGGTTTTAATCATAATTGATGCACTGTTAATGCTGGCATCGCTGTATCTCATATATATATGGGTGCCGCCTGCAGCAATCCTTGGAGAAACAAGCAGGATAGTGTATTTGCACGTACCACTTGCCTGGGTGTCAACACTGGCATTTATTGTTGCAGGTCTTGCTTCAATACAGTACATACGCAAGAATGCAATAGAGTATATTCATTGTGCACGAAGTTCAGTGCACATTGGATTTTTTTTCAGCATATTGACCGTGATAACAGGTTCACTGTGGGCAAAGGTTATGTGGGGAAGTTACTGGAACTGGGATCCACGTGAAACGTCAATCACGCTCCTGCTATTGATATACATAGCGTATTTTAGCCTGCATCAAATTGTGCATACTAACCCAAAAGGTGCTATGCTTGAAAGTGTGTATCTTGTTATAGCGTTTGTCGCTTCACCATTTTTAATATTTGTTGTTCCGCGGCTATATCCATCGCTTCATCCTGAACCTGTGATTAATACTCAAGGAGCAATCCTTCTTGATACTGAAATGCGGCTTGTTCTTATTATCTCGGTTGTGACGTTTACACTTTTTTATGCAACTGTGCTAAAACTTTTGCTAAAAGTATATAAGCTAGAATATGTATGTACTGAGGATGTATCATGAAACTGCTTTTTATGGTAACTATCGCACAAAACATAACACAAATAGAGAAAAGCCCTACTACAGTGCTATTCTGGGTATCCGCCGTTGTGTGGATTGGCATTGTGTGTTACTTGCTGCTTTTGCATAATAAGGTTAAAAAATTGGAAAAGAGGCTCAATGAAAAAAAGTAATATTATTATAGTAAGTATCATTGCAGTATGCGGTGCTGTTGCACTTTTTTCCTTTAAGGGGATATTAACGCCGTATGTATCATTTGATGAGGCTGCAAAAGGTGATGCATATGTGCAGGTACTGGGAAAACTGGTGAAGTCAGTTCCGGTGCAAAATTCTGCTGACGGCTTTATATTTACCATTGAGGATGATAATGCAAAACGATTGACTGTGATTCATAAAGGATCCAAGCCGCTCAACTTTGAACACGCCACAAGCGTTGTTGCAATTGGAACCTATAATAAAGAAAAACAGATATTTGAAGCAGATAAAATTCTGGTAAAATGCCCTTCTAAATACACCAAGGAGAATAAATAATGAATCTGCTGTATTACCTCACATGGCTTTCTTTTGTGCTGGTAGTGGCCTCGGTTATTTTAGCTGTTAAATCGTTTAAAAAAGATAACCTGTTAAAAGCAGCACATTACAGTTACTATGGTGCAACAGTTGTTACAGGGTTTATGCTTGTTGCGTTAACCATTGCGTTTGTACTCAACACATTTCAATTTTTATATGTGTATCAACACTCATCTGTGGATTTGCCGCTTTTGTATCGTATTGCAGCAGTGTGGGCTGGGCAGGAAGGCTCATTTTTGCTATGGACGTTTTTTGTTATGGTAACATTAGTACTTGCATTGCAATATGAAAAACACCATGTACAGAGCTTTTTGACACTGGCAGGGCTGGTAACGCTGGTATTTATCATACATTGTTTGCATAACAACCCCTTTATGTATGTATGGGATGCTTCAAAAAATGTCTCACCAGGGGTTATACCACATGATGGCATGGGGTTAAATCCCTTGCTTCAGGATTTCTGGATGGTAATACATCCACCGGTGCTTTTTGCCGGGTATGCACTGGCAACAGTGCCATTTGTGTATGCATTAATTGCACTACTGTATAATGATTATTCTGTAATGACATCAGGTTACCGCTGGGTTGTTGCTACTGTATTAACGCTTGGTGCCGGTATATTTTTGGGTGGATACTGGGCATACAAGGTATTGGGCTGGGGTGGCTACTGGGGATGGGATCCGGTTGAAAATGCTTCACTTATTCCATGGCTCACTGGTCTTGCACTCATGCATGGTATAATGGTGCAAAAACGTAAAAAGGCACTTACCAGGTTTAATATTATAATGGCGATAGTTACTTTTGTACTGGTTATCTTTGGTACATTTTTAACGCGCAGTGGTGTCCTTTCTGATTTTTCGGTGCATTCATTCAGTGGTGCGGGTAATTTTACTGATCTTCTGCTTTTTATTGTGACAATTGGTATTGCAGCAACAGGATTGTTGTGGTATCGCAGAAATGATGCAATCGGAAAAACATTAGATAATACATTGTTTGCAAAAGACAATATCATGGTCTATGGCATTGCCGCATTATTGTTTTTTGCGTTGTTTGTGCTTATTGGTACCTGTATGCCCATCATCACCGGGCTACTTGGGCAGGCATCAACAGTACAGGAATCATATTATGTAAGTATTGCAAGGCCAATAGGTTTTCTTATTGTAGTGTTGTTGCTTTTAACACATTTTGCCAGAAAACCATCCTTAAAAACAGTACTTATAGCAGGAACTATCGCCCTTGCGGTATCATTGCTTTTATTTGTTGGAAAGCCCTTTGTACCTGTTGCTTTTATTCTCATGGTACTTTCTTTTGGTATACTGCTTACCAATGTTAAAGGTATAGTGCCACACATACCGTTGAGCTTAGCTGCACGTATAGCGCACAGTGGTGTAGCATTACTCATTGTGGGAATCATTACGTCACAAACTCAGTCGGTTGAATATCATGCACAGATTGCACAGAATGAAAAAAAGACAGTATATCCAGTAACTCTGGAACTGGTGGGCATGGTTGAGGGCATTAAAAGTGCAATTGTATTCAAGTATGATTATTACAACATGTCAAAGACTATTCAAACACCGTATTTTATTGATACTCGCACCAATCAGCTATTCAGAGAGCCATATATTGATTATAACCTGCACTATGATGTATATATTTCACCTGTTGAATACAGATTGGGAAAGGATACGTTAACACAGATCATGCTGAAAAAAGGTGAGGTGCGTAGCTTTAATGATGTCACAGTGCGCTTTGATGGGTTTGATATTGACCGCATGGCAATGATGCAGGGTAATCCAAAAATATATGCATTGTGCACCATAAAATATCAGGGTAAGGAATATACGGTGCGCCCTGGTGTGCTATTTGACGGTGACAGACGTGAAAGCCTTGGTACTGTGTTACCGGGTACTACACGTACTATTTCATTGCTGGATTTTGATATACATGAAAAGATAATAGTGTTGCACATAGATGCACCAGCACAGGCTGCGCTACCGCCCGATTCGGTGATTGTGGATATTTCATTTAAACGGTTTATATGGTTAGTGTGGTTGGGTACGGTGGTAATAGCCTTAGGCAACGCATTACCACTGGTTAAACGACAATGGAATACATAGCATTTATTGACATAGTTTCACTGTGATGGATTGAACATATGAAAGAGGAAAAAGAGATAATTCAAAATAAAAAAGCCCGCTTTGAATATGAGATACTTGATACTATTGAGGCGGGGATTGTATTGAAAGGTACTGAGGTAAAATCAATACGGCAAAAAAAAGTCAGTATACAGGATTCCTATGCCCGCATCAAGGATGGTGAGGCATTTTTATATGGGATGAATATATCGCAGTATGAAGCAGGTAATATTTTTAACCACGACCCATTACGTGTGCGCAAACTTTTGCTGCACAAACAGGAAATAAAGCGCCTTACCGGTAAGCAGCAGGAAAAAGGACTGACGCTGGTGCCACTCAAGCTATACTGGAAAAATGGGAAGGTTAAAGTCCTTCTGGGACTTGCAAAAGGTAAAACCCTGTATGATAAACGCCATGATATTAAAAAGCGTGATGCTGACAGAGAGCTGCAGCGTTACAAGCGCATGCGTTAATTACGTATATACTGCTACCGATTCTATCTTTTTAGCTATCTCTTTAAAACGCTCTGCTATCGCTTTTGTATCTTTTCCCTTTTTAAGCTGGCGTGCAGCAATAAGCTTTAATACTTTCATTATTGATTCGTAATCAGGCCTGTTAAAATTTCCACCTGAAACTATGAAAAGCTCCTGCAACAATTCTTTTGCTTTGGTATAGCTTTCTGGTTCTGAATCAAAAACATTTGTTGCCACACACTGTGTTATTTCATCTTTGATTTGTTCTGCATCATAATCGCGTAAGAGCATGTATCGTTCGGTCCTCCGTAAAAAATAGTTTAACCGTTTTATCGTAGTAATGTAAAACAAAAACAACTCTTAAATCAAAAAATTGATGTTGCTTAAGAATATTATTTAATTTTAAAATATAATAATTATTTTATTTTTCGTCAACTGTTACTGTTACAATTTTTACTCCCACTCAATGGTTGATGGGGGTTTTGATGAAATGTCATATACAACACGGTTTACGCCCTTTACTTCATTGATTATGCGTGTGGAGATTCCTCGCATTAAGTCTTCAGGCAAATATGCCCAGTCGGCAGTCATAGCATCAAGTGACGTAACAGCCCTTATGGCAATGACATTTTCATAGGTACGTTTATCGCCCATTACACCTACGGATTTTATGGGTAAAAATACGGCAAATGCCTGCCAAAGCTTTGTATAGAAATCAGCTTTTTTTATCTCTTCAATGAGGATGTCATCAGCTTCCCGTAAGATGAAAAGACGCTCTTTTGTTACTTCGCCAATGATACGGATGGCAAGGCCAGGACCAGGGAATGGGTGTCTGTTAATTAATTCCTCAGGCATACCTAATTGTCTGCCTAATTCCCTCACCTCATCCTTGAATAACTCTTTAAGTGGCTCTATTACTTTGCCTTCTTTTATCAATTCAAGCACTTCAGGGACCCTATTATGATGGCTTTTAATTGTATCAGAAGGTCCTTTGGTAGAAACTGATTCTATTACATCAGGATACAACGTTCCCTGTGCTAAAAAATCAAATGTTCCAATTTTTGCGGCTTCAGCTTTGAATACATTAATAAATTCTTTCCCAATAATTTTTCGTTTTTGTTCGGGGTCAGTTACCCCTTTGAGTTTTTGTAAAAATAATTCCTCTGCATCTGCATAGATAAGGTTTAGATTAAGGTGTTTTTTAAATCGCTCTATAACTTTTATATGTTCGTCCTTACGTAAAAGCCCGTTATTGACAAATACACAATATAAGCGGTTACCGATAGCTCTTTGTAACAGTACAGCAGTGACGGAAGAATCAACACCACCGGAAAGCCCTAAGAGAACCGTACCATTGCCCACAACTGTTTGAATGTCATTAATAGCTGAATCAATAAATGATTGCATCGTCCATGTAGGTTTGAAATCGCAAATTTCAAAAAGAAAGTTATGCAAAATCTCCTTGCCATATTGTGTATGGTATACTTCTGGATGAAATTGCACGCCATAGATCTTTTTTTGCCTGTATTCTATTGCTGCAATTTTCGCATTCCGTGAACCTGCAATAATAGTAAAATCCTGTGGAACGCTTTCAACTTTATCACCATGGCTCATCCACACAGTTTGTGTATCAGGCAATCCTTTAAACAATGGTGAATCTTTGACAATTGTAATATCTGCCCTGCCGTACTCTTTAAAAGGAGATGGGGATATCACCCCACCAAAAGCATCAACGACCACGTACAATCCATAACATATTCCCAGTACTGGTATTTCTAAAGAAAATAATTCTTTGCTAATTTTTGGGGAGTCTTCTTCATACAGAGATGATGGCCCACCGGAAAGTACCAGAGCTTTGGGATTTTCTTTTTTTATTTCATCTATAGGTATTGTATAGGGAACTATCTCTGCATACACATGTAGCTCCCTGATTTTACGGGCAATGAGTTGTGTATACTGTGAACCAAAATCTAAAATGAGTACTTTATTCTGGGAAGCTACCCCAATACCGTGCTCAATCATTTCTTTGCCTCTAATGACTTTATGTATTCGTATAAACCTTGTTTGGAAAGTGTTTCATTTTTTTCAATGATGGTTTTTTGCATAGTGTTGCGATAGTTACGAAGCTTTTCCTGATAAGCAGCATTGGCAGTTGCTAAGATAGATACAGCCAGCAATGCAGCATTGGTAGCACCAGCTTTACCGGTAGCAACTGTTGCCACCGGGATGCCACCGGGCATCTGTACAATGGATAAAAGCGAATCAAGGCCGCCGGACACCTGCGTTTCAATAGGGGTACCGATGACGGGCAACACAGTGTGTGAAGCAACAACGCCGGGAAGATGAGCTGCTCCACCAGCAGCCGCAATAAAAACCTTAACTCCAGCGCTTTCCATCTGTTTAATCCACTCAGCCACCAGATGAGGGGTTCTGTGAGCTGAGTATGCTTTCACATCGTATGAAATACCAAAATCATCCAGCGTCTGGAAACATCCCTTTAATTTTGGTAAATCAGAATCACTACCCACGATAATTCCTACTTCTGTCATTGTTATGTTCCTTTCTTTTTTAATTATTTATTATAAGCTAAGGCACACTATAATGCTTGACTTAAAATATAATGCGTGCAGTAATAAAATCAAATTTTAAATGTGAAAATTTTATGTCACTGCTAAGTATAACATTTTTTATTGTGGGTGCATCTATTGTTGGTGCATTGCTTTTAGTTATACGTGCTCACCAGTATCCTGCAAAGGTGCGTAAAGCTCAGGAATACCTTGATAGTGGAGACATCGCAAAGGCAAGTGAAATTGTCAAGCTTGTTCTTGAACGAAAAAAAGATTATGTTCCCGCACGGTACTTAAGGGCACAGATTTTAGTAAAACAAAAACAATATCTTTTAGCAATTTCCGAACTCAATGGTATTCTTGCCCTTCCTGAATACAATAAGCATGTTAATGAACTTGATATCCATTATATGCTTGCCGACCTGTACCATGAAACACAGCAATGGCAAAAGGAGGTTGAAGAGTTCAGGATAATTTTACAGTTTAATCCTGATGATATTAATGCAAACCACCGACTTGGTATAGTGTTATACCGACAACATGATTATATTGGTGCAAAAGATTATTTGCTTAAAGCAGTTACCATGGATCCTGCTCTGACAGATATTTATGCACCGCTGGGGATATGCCTTTTTAACCTGGCAGATTATGAACTGGCGCAAAACTTTCTCATAAAGGCAATTGAAAGCAATCCTTCAAATTATGGACCATATTATTATCGGGGTATGATTTATAAAATGAAAAAGGACTATGTGGCAGCGCTGGACATGCTATCAAGGGCACGCAATGACAGACGATATTTTGTGAAAAGCCAGTATGCTATTGGCCAGATTTACTTTGACAATGATGAATACAGTGAGGCTATTGAGGCATTGGAGAAGGGATTATCCTATGTAAAGGATAGTACTGATGAAGGACTGGCTTACCGGTATTTGCTGTCTGAGTGTTATGAAATGGAAAATAAGATACAGGAGGCTGTACATCACTGGGAAAAAATTGCAAGCATAAATCCAAATTATCGTAGTACGCAGCTGAAGCTGGATGACTACAAAGCAATACTGGAAAACAAGAATTTAAAATTTTTATTTACTTCATCAATGTCCGAGTTGCAGCCCCTCATAACAGAAATAATTGCCCAGCTTAATTACAGCATTGTATACAAAAAAGAGGTTGCACCAAACGAGTATATGTATAAATGCTTCAGTGTAAAAAGAATAAATGAACCTCCAGCATTAATCAACTTCATACGAACAACCCGTGATATAACTGAAGGCCAGATTAATGCCTTTTATCAGAGAATGCTGGAAGAGAAATGCAGAAGCGGCATATTTATTACGACTTCAAAATTCAGCATAAATGCTAAATCACAGGCAGCAAATAAAATGATTGAAATTATGGATGGAAGATTTTTACAGAAAACCATGGAAAGGATTAAGGGGAAAAAGGTTTAATAATGAACAGGTTTTTGTATTTGCTGATGTGTATGCTGTTGATAACAGTTTCCTGTTCTCGCGAAAAGGAAATCAATGAAGGGATACGGCTTTACAATGAAGGTCTTACGCAAAGTGCATTTGTAAAATTCAGGGAAGGATTGCTACACTATTCCACTATTAAGACTATCAATGCTCAGAATCTTTATTTTTCACCTTGTGCTATTTTTTCTTCAGAAAATATATTATCTATGCTTTATCCAGAACAATATTCCTACAATTTCCCCCGTGAAGTTGTGAGTGTATGGTATGATCGGGAAGAAGATACATGTGCTGTTACGGATGGTATTGTAGTGTATCTTTCAATCCAGGATAAAGAATCAATTATAAACAACCCCTCGCAGGAACCCATAAAAGCAGTTGCCTATGCAACACATACCTACTTCCTGAGTGGTAAAGAGTTGTTTGTATACAATCCACAAAATGAGCAAATAAAAAAAGTATCATCAGTTGAGTTTTCTCCACCTGAAGCATTTAAATATTATAATGCATATATAGATATTGTCGATGATAAGCTGATTGTCATTGCAGGTATTGCTGGGGCGTATAATCTGTGGGTAATAACTAAAAACGGGGAGGTACTTATCTCATCGTTAAGGGTAGCTACATGGAAACATGCAGTATATGATGGGACACTTTTTATTATCAAAGGGAGTGCAGGTAACTGGGATTTTAAAAGTATTAATATAAAAACCGGGCAGGAAAAAATAATCAAAAACTTTTCCAGTCTTACAGATATTCATATGACGGATCATGGTATTGTCATTAGTACCGGCGAAAAGATGTATATATATCTGTATAATGATACCATGTATGTATTACCATTTGTATATTCCATAAAAGGTGAAACGCGTGATGGTATGGTAGTTGATAATGGTTCATTACTCATTATCAGCAGTGAAAAATTTTTTTCAAAAATACAGAGGATTGCTAAAGATACAGGCTGTTGTACTGTAAAAAATTAAATCAGGCGTGGATAATAACAATTGCATCGTCATGAACATTTTCAAACCAGTATGAGCCATTGTTATGAAGATGCTTTTCTAAGATTGTCATGATTGTAGATACATAGCTTTCATCAAAACCCATCGCATAACAATGAAATAACGCTTCCTGATATATATCATGAATAAGGACTTTGTGCACCTGGTGGATTGAATGTATTTCATGGGATATTGAATGCTTTTCCAGATAATCAATAATGTGTTGTAAATGGTGTTTTGGCCGTTCCTTTTTAAAATAGCTTCTGATAACATCACTTAACGTATATGTTTTTTCTGTACGTACTGCTATCAGCACTAAAGGGGCAATATGCATCATTGCTACCAAAGCCTTTTCTAACGGTTTGATACCATATAAAGAATGCATAGCTATACAGGAATCAGCTTTCAGTTCTTTAATTGTTTCAAGAGTATGAGGATAGATAGTTACATTAACAGAAAGATTTTTTATTTTGTCATCTAAAATACTTCGCATGCCAGCAGCGGGTTCAATGGCATACACCGTAAATCCGGCAATAGCAAGCGGAATGCTGAAGGCACCCGTTCCTGCTCCAACATCAGCAACTGATGTCACATTGTATTGTTTGAGATATTTCATAATATGATCTAAAAGCTTGCCTGGGTAGCCAAATTGGGCATTTCGCTTTTCATACATTACAGCAAAGTTATAATCATCAAAAGGGGATTTTTTTTCTTGATTACTATCGCTCATAGTATTATTCTATAACTACTCTAGAAGTATGTTTCATTAAAAGGAAACCAGTATGTTTAAAAAAATTCTTTATCCAACAGATTTTTCTGAATGTGCTCATGCAGCCATACCATATATAAAATTAATGAAGAAAGCTGGAACAAAAGATTTAATCATCCTCCATGTTATCGACATACGCCAGAGTACAATAATAGACACAACAGCATTTGGTGAAACATTTGTCTACCCGTATGATATATCGGATATCCTGAAAAAAGAAGCTGAAACCCAGATGAATACATTAATCAAGAAATTTTCACGACTATTTAAAGTTACTCCTTTAATTGTAGAAGGTATCCCTTTTAAGGAAATTATACATGCTGCACAGCAGTATAATGTTTCATGCATTGTAATGGGTTCACATGGCAAAAGTAATATTGAAGAAATGTTATTGGGTTCAGTCACTGAAAAAGTAGTACGGAAATCACCAATACCATGCCTGGTCATTAAAAGGTCTTAAAAATTTTCTTCCTGATAATCATAAAAATCATCAGGAATATCTTCTAAATCCTCATCAGATTCACTGTCATTATGATCCATGCTATCATCATTTGAACTATCATCCTGTGGATGTTCGTCCTGGTTATTTTTGGATGGGGGCTGTTCTTTATTTGTTGTACTGTCATCCGTAACAAGATGAAATGATGTATGGGAACTGTATGCTCCATGCGATAATACTGTTGCATGCAGAGGCCTTATAATCACAAAAAGGATTAATACAATAATACCATATTTGCGTTTCATGGTGTACCTTTTAACATTAATTAAATGTACTTTATATATTCAATCAATTGGTTTATAAAAAGCATATTGGCCATGCAAATGCAAGAAATTTTTAACTATCGGTGTCTTTTACTGCAACAGGAAGTTCAGCAGATGATATGACCCTGGTTACAAGCATAACAGCGTAATAACTCAAAACAGCAATCAAAACAGACAACAAAAAGCTATATTCAAAGTGAATAAAGAATTTCCCAATAAAGTATGTTGTAGCTCC
>JARYLT010000028.1 GCA_029907515.1 Spirochaetota bacterium
AAAAGGTCTTTTCAATACGCGGTTCATAAATAATATTGTTGCCTATGATACACAGCTGTATATCGGGGTGCCCTGCAACAGGTCGTTCAACGTAAGGACACAGTGGAATTGTTACAGGTGAAAATCCATGATGCATTAATCCTGTTATAATAGCCTGAGGCGTGTCAGGATTGATAATAGCAATCATAGCTTCAAAAGCCTGAGTATTCCTGAAACTAAGGCATACATAAAAAAACCTATGAATGCCCACAAAAGAATAACAATCACAATCCCCAGCACAATAAATCCCAGTGACTTTTTAAATGCAGTATGCGCCTGAACCTTGCATTCTTCATACACTGATTGTGGAATTGATTTTATAGCTATAAAAAATAAAAAAGGAACTATAACAGCGTCATCCAGATATCCAATGAATGGAATAAAATCAGGTAGTAGATCCACGGGGGACAGAGCATACGCTATTGCCACTGCAATGATGATTTTTGACCATAGTGAAACGTCAGGATGCTTGATAGCAACCAGCAATGCCCCAATGGTATCTCTGAAATTGAAAAAAATGTTTTTAAATTTGTTTTTCATACGTTGTATAAGGTAAAATACTGTAAAAGATGTCAATAAAAGTTATTGAATAAGTTTTTAAACATTATATGAGATATACAGAAGACGTTTTGATACAATTTTATTGCTATTTTTGGCAAAATCATCAGTGTGGGTGTTAATCAATTTGGTAGATAAATTTTAAACAGCCTAAGCCTGTAAGGATTAATGTAACTAACAACTAATTAAAATAATCAAACAACATAATAAAATCCATATCGCCAATGGTCAGGTGCTTTTGCCTGTACTTTTGGTAGATATTGCGTTTTGCTGATTCCAGCGCTTCAGGTTTTATGCCGTATTTTATGGAAAATGAAGCTTCAAGAAAGGCAGCAAAATCATCACAGGCTTTGAGCATCTGCCCATCCAGCGGATTGAACCTGTCCTGATTATACTGATTATTCAAATCTTCAGCAGATAATCCTTTAATTACAGAATCATTTTGAAATATCTTATTTTCAAATTCATCAAACATAAAGTATCTCATTTCGCTGTGCCACTTTTCAGGTATGAGTGGGAAAATACGATTATTGGCTTCAATAATTTCATATTCTTTGATGAGTTCTTCCAGACCTTTAATTGAGCGTTTGACAGGTGAAACAATGTCGCGGGTCAGTACTTCTGGCAGGTCATGAAAAAGAGAAGCAAAAAAATTATTATACATACGTTTTGCACATGCACCTAATTCCCGTGAACAAAAGTATGAAAGTATTGCTACAATGAGCATGTGCCCCAGTACCGATGTTTTTGGTATGCGTGGCGTTTGTGCCCACCGTTGCTGAAACCGCAACTGCCCGCACAAACTTATAAATCCAGCAATATTGCGATGTAAAAGAATCTTCTGTACGCCGGTTAAATCAATATGATATTCTATCTGGCTTTCTATCTCTTGTTTTGTTTTTTCAATATCGTATAAAAACTTATTACTCTGGTAAATGATCTGAAATTCCCAGTTGGTAGCCAGGTAATGCGCTGCATGCAATATCTTTTTTTCAAACGGTGCAAAGTGTGTATCCTGAAAATACCGCAAAAATGTTTCTTTAAAATTGCCTTTAACTGGACTTATATCATCATCAAGTTGAGCAAAAACCCATTCGTTGAGTTCTTTGCCTTTTTCTTTCATTATCTTATGAAAAATGGGCGGTTTAATGTCAGTTACTATCACCCGGTGCAAAAGTTCAAAGATGCCACCTTCAATAAGGTGTATCCAGTTTACACAACCAGGATTTTCTTCTTCCTGAAATTTTGCTATTGTATAGGCAATGATCATCTTATGTGCCTGCTTATCAATTTCGGCAAATTCTGTGGGGCGTGCATGGTCATTCCATCGCTGAATGCTTGCTGCCTGAAACAACTTCTCAATCAAACCTTTTGTAATCATAGAGTATTTCTCCGGTAACTATCGCATATGAAAATAAAACTTGCATGGACTTCTAAATGCAAGTAAAATATTCAAAAAGCATGTAACGATAGTTATCGGTAAAAAAATAAGAGGGGGCGATAGTTACTGTTCAATGGATAAACAGTGCAAAAAACTCATACTGGGAATAGGAAATCATCTGCGCAGTGATGATGCTGCAGGAAGTATCGTTGCCCGCAAGCTAAAACTATTGGGGTTTACAAGTATAGATGCAGAGTTTATGCCTGAAAATTACATTGGTGTTATACGGAAACACAAACCTGAGAAAATCATTATTGTAGATACCTGTACTATGGCTTTGCCTCCGGGTTCTGTGCGTACAATACCACTACATAAAATCCATGGCGGTATTGTAACGACCCACAGTATGCCGTTATCAGCCGTTATACAGCAATTACGAGAAATAACCCCCAAAATCATGTTAATAGGAATACAGCCTGAAACCATAGAAGTGGGAGATACTGTAAGTGAGGCAGTTACTCATGCTATAAATCAGATTGTTACGACAATTAGTAATGGGGAAGAGGTCAATTTACCTATGCTTTAGCATAAAAATATTTTAAATTTTATAAAAAAAACCTTGAAAAAATACCGAATGGTTATACTTTATTAAATAGAAGTACATACTGCAAATTAATATATTCTTTTTGAGACATTTTTACCAGTATGAGTGGAAATGTGGAGAGCAGTTGATATATAAAAAGGGTGGGATATATAATTTGCAGAATACAATAAAAGGGATATTGTTATGAAACAAAAACCACTCAATTTCCAGCAAGCAATCATTGATTTTATGAAGTCTAAAGCCAATCGTATGGAAAAAGAGTTAAATGTGCCGGGTAGCTGGTATTTTAATGAGGGCGACGAACAGGAAATCAAATCCTGGACCAATGAAGAAGCAGCAAAAGTATGGGAAAAGATTAAACACAATATTTTCAAATTAGGTTGTTCGGGTTTGCGCTATGAATTATGCCCATTCTGCCATCATTATGGATATGAGCATAATGGATGTTATAAAGCCTTAAAAAATCCCATCTGTATAAAGTGTGGATATGGCAAAAGGCACGGTATCTGTATTGGTGAAGAAGGGCACGTGAGCCAGTATAAACAGATTTTGCAATCATTTGAAGATTCACGTATTAGCATGTACAAATTCTTTACTAACGAATATTATACAGAACTTATAGACAAAATTGAAAAGGAAAATGTAAAGGCAATAGCATAAGTAATAGTTTTTATACCATGCAGAATAATTATAAAAAAGGCTGGTTTATGACCAGCCCTTTTCATTTTTTACATCGGAGGTTCTTATGGGTTGCTTTTATGCGGTTATTCTGCAGCTATGAAACTTCTGAAACTGAAAATCTTATTTCTTAAATTTTCATTCTTTGCTACTAATTCTGAATAAAGATTTTCAACATTTCTCCAGTAGGAACAATTAGTATCTATACAGTAAGTATTTGGTTTCATGATAAGCCTCCTTGACTGACAAGGGATAAATAAATCTTATATTTTAATATATACTAAAATATTAAATAGTCAAGTAAAAATTGTGAATAATTAAAAATTTTATTAATATAACATATTAAAAAAATTTTTGCTTGTAATTATTTGTAAAAAAGGCTTTCATACTTTCAACTATCGATTAAATTATAGTGATAGCATTGCAAACAACGAATAATGTAAGTTGTTGTGATGTAAACATAAATACTCTGGAGGTTTATTATGAGTGGTTATATGGGCCAATACGTTATTATTAATTTATCTACGGGAAAATCTACCGTTAAAAAGCTTGATGACAGTTTCTATAAAAAATTCCTGGCAGGGTATGGCATGGGTGTTGCAATTGTGAGCCAATTGCAGAAGCCAAAAATTAATCCACTGTCACCGGAAAGCGTACTTGGATTTTGTTCAGGCCTATTAACAGGTACCGGGGCATATTTTGCAGGGCGGTTTATGGTGGTTGGTAAATCGCCGTTAACAGGAGGATGGGGCGATAGTAACTGTGGAGGGTTCTTTTCCGTAGAAATCAAGCGTGCAGGATATGATGCAATATTCATTACCGGTAAGGCAAAAAAGCCAGTGTATTTAGTCATCAATGATGGTAAAGTACAGATAAAAGATGCAAAGAAGTTGTGGGGAAAGGATACCATTGAAACAGAAGAACTGATTAAAAAAGAACTTAAAGATGAAAAGTTCCAGGTTGCCTGCATAGGACCTGCTGCAGAGAAACTATCGCTTATATCAGGTATTGTTACTGATGGAGGAAGGATTGCTGCACGAAGTGGGTTAGGTGCAGTTATGGGAAGCAAGAAGTTAAAAGCCATTGCTATAAAAGGAACACAGAAAATACCAGTTGCAAAACCTGATGTATTAAAAGAAATAAATAAAAAATTTTTAGCAAGTTTTAAATCAACCAGTCCTATTGATAAAGCCACAGTTAATATGATGAATTTCTTAAGCCAGATTATAGCACGGACCAGAGTATCGGTTCCAACACAGCCTTCAACAGTACGTGAAATATTTAAACGTTACGGTACAAGTGGAACAACAGTGTATTCTGCATTTACCGGTGATACACCAATCAAAAACTGGGCTGGCGTTGGGTATTTAGATTTTCCAGGTGTTCAAAAAATTTCTGATGAAAGTGTGATAGCACATCAAAAGAAGCGGTATGCATGCCAGTCATGTCCACTGGGATGTGGTGGCATTGTTGATATAAAAGCTGGAAGATATAAAGGCACAGAAGGACATAAACCAGAATATGAAACTCTGGGATCTTTTGGTGCTATGCTTTTACTTGATGATTTAGATACAATAATGGAAATAAATGAATTGTGTAACAGGGCTGGTATAGATACCATATCTACGGGTACTGCTGTAGCATTTGCTATTGAATGCTATGAGCATGGTATACTAACAAAGAAAGACACTGGTGGATTAGAGTTAGGTTGGGGTAAAGCTAAAGAAATACTTGCATTAACAGAGATGATCATTAACAGGAAAGGAATTGGCAACATACTGGCTGATGGAGTTATGCGTGCTGCAAAAAAGATTGGCAAAGGGTCTGAAAGCTTTGCCATTCACGCCGGTGGACAGGAGCTTCCTATGCATGATAGCCGGCTTGATGATGGTTTTGCTGTTACATATTCATCTGAAGCAACACCAGGACGTCATACCATTGCATCAAATTTATACAATCATCTATACAGGACAAAAAAGCAATTCCCCAAAGTTAAGAAAATGTTGAAGAATGCACGCAATAGTACTACAAAACGCTTAACCCTGACAGCTGCGTCAATGTATTTTGCAAATCTGTTTAATGGATGCGGTATGTGTCAGTTTGGCTTCCTAAGTGGTTCAATACCACTGGTTGATTATATTAACGCTGTTACTGGATGGGATTTGCTTGCGGATGATTATTTAACAACCGGTGAGCGTATCCTTAATATGCGAAAAGCTTTCAATGTGCGTGAGGGATTATATGTTAAGAACACAATCATCCCTGAACGTGCACAGGGAAAACCACCACTACAGGAAGGTCCGTTAAAAGGGATTACCATTCCCATTAATGAAATGCTGAATGAATATTTTGCTATAACAGGATGGGATTCCAGAACCGGTGGGCCAACTGATATTAAATTAAGAGAATTGAGTATTGATGATTTATTCAGTACTAAAAAAGGCAAATAATTATAATTTTTAATACTATTATAAAAAATGCTTGACTAAAATTATAATTTGTTGTTTATTAACTAACTGGAAGGGATTTCCCAGCTCATTTGTTAATATAGATTATAACACATAGATGAAAGAAAGTTTATAGTTAACTTACGTTAAATTTATTAATTCAATTTTATTGTGATGTCACATTAAATAGCGAACTATTGTTATCTGCTTTTTAGTTATGTTTAATTAAAATTTACATAGCATCATTTTTTATTAAATATAATTACATTAAAAAAGGAGGGTTTTCCCAAATGCGAAGGATTGTTTGTGTAGTATTAAGTTTAATTATTGCGATATTCATTATCGGGTGTAGTGGAAGCGAAAGCTCAACAGAAAAATCAAAATTTGAAGTAATGGCTGATGTACTCAATGCAATAGGTAATGCTGGAATGGATGAAAGTGGTTATAATCAGAGGTCAATGGGTCGGTCAATTGAAGGTGAGGGTGAATTAAATGATCAATTTGGACCTGAAACCTATGAGATTGCCCCGGGTTTCAGTGTTACAATTAATGGCTCTATAAATTTTACGGACACAGAAATAAACATAACATTTAGTGCTGATTCAACGTTAACAAATTATAGCAGTGATGGATATATTTTAAATGGTAATTTAGATGAAACAGCTACGGCTATCATTACAAGTAATGATCAGGAAATAACAGGAATGACAGAAGAGTTAATTATTGATGGGACAATCGAATTTAGTGGGAAGGAAACAGGGTCATTCAGTTTTAATAATCTTACAATTAGTTTTGTAATAGATCCACAAACAGGAAATGTAACGTCAACCAATGTTTCAGGTACGGTTACTTTTAATGACCAGGATGTTACCAGTGAATTGATAGCTGAATTACAGGCTGTATAATTATAATACTCTAAAAAAAGTTGTAATTAAAAAGGGCAGGAAATCCTGTCCTTTTTTTAATTTAGCATAATCTTAAGTTTATTATATAACGAATACACTGTTTATTAAAAAATTATAAGTTCTTAAAGAAATAACTCACGCAGAGAATATAGATATCGCAAAGAGTGCTGATTAATGGGAGCAGAGCTTTATAAGTAAAATCTCTGTACAATTAGCGCCTCTGAGTGAGGGAAAAATGCATCACGAAGAAAACGTAGGGGACGTAAAGTTGGCATTGTTAAAGAATGAAAATAGGGTCAGAGCATAGTAACAAAAGAACATTCAAAAAAAGAATGCACAAGTCGCCAAGAGTGCTGGTTAAACGGTATCAGAGCAATCATTATTATGGTGTATTAAGTAATGTGCAGCAATAACGTTTGACAAATACCGTGGTTTTTTATACTATTTTCCCATGAAATTTGTATTTGTAAACATTCTATTAACGGTAACTATCGCCCTGAAATTTTTTGGTGGTGCTTTTGCTAACCAGGTGCACACTGCAAAGCCTTTGCACATTCGTGTTGTCACTGCCATTTATGAGCCATTTGTCATGTATAAGGACGGAAATCTTGTTGGCTTTGACATTGACCTGCTGAATGAAATATGCAAGCACAACAACATTAGCTACACAATACACGTAACTTCATTTCAGGATATGCTTCAACAGGTTAAGGAAGGGAAAGCTGATATGGCCATTGGCTGTATCTATGTAACCGAGGAAAGGGAACGCTGGTTTAATTTTTCAGAAAGTTACTTAGAAGGTGGTCTTGTGCTGGTGCTTCCTGCTGACAGCAGTGTCCGCACAATGTATGACCTTGCACATATGACAGTGGGTGTTAAAAAGGATGCTTCGGGTGATAAATATGCCATGAAGCTTATAGCGCAAGGTTATGATATTAGCATGGTCCGCTTTCAGGATACTGTTGAATCATTTAATGCGCTAATTGCTGGTAGGCTGGATGCTGTTTTAAATGATTATCTTAATTCAGTGTATTTGCTTAATAAATATTTTTCAGGCAGTATTAAAATTGCAAAAGGTAACTGGGGCGATATAGTATATGACCGTAAAAAAATTGCATTTCCTGTGTCAATACACAATAAAGAATTATTAAACATTGTAAGCGATAGTATCCATGAATTACAGTCTCAGAATTTTATTGATATGCTGTACTGGAAATGGTTTGCCGTTATGCCCCCGCCTGATATTTCAAAGCGCGTAATGGTATATATTGGAATAATTGTTATTACAGTACTTGTTTCATTTCTTGTATTTCAACTGTATGAGCGAAAAAAAAGAATACACAAACTTCAATTACTTGAAACACATTTCAGAAATTTGATTAATGATTTGAATGTTGGGGTGTATATACTGCAAAAAAATGTAATAGTCCTTACAAATTATGAAGGAGCGCGAATTGCTGGTACCCCGTTAGAATCTATTATGGGTAAAACATTGGACGATTATTTTATTGAGTATTCTCTTGCAGGAGAAACCATAGCACAGTATTCATCGTTTAATGAAATGAAGAATGTGTTATCCACTCATCATATTCACAGAGCAGTGTGGAAAAGAAAGGATGGTGTTAACCTTACTGTAGTTTTCAGGATAAGGCCAATTATGTGGATGGGACAGAGGGCAGTTGAGTGTGTGGTAAGTGATACAACCGAGCTTACACATTTGCTGGTTAAACAGGAACAATTAAAAGGACAGTTATTGCAATCGCAAAAATTAGAAATAATTGGACAGATTGCTGGTGGGATAGCACATGATTTTAATAATATTCTTACCGTGATATTGGGGTATGCCAATCTTGTTGAAAAATCAATTGATGATACAAATAAGCCTGCCATTGAAAAAATTATTCAGGCTGGAAATCATGCCAAAGATATTGTGGCAAAACTTTTAACGTTTTCACGCCGTAAGGCATTCCATCCCGGTGAAATACATTTGCACAGTATCATTCACACTGCTGTTTCATTGCTCCATACTGCTTTGTCCAAAAATTGTGAGGTTATCCAGCTGTTACATGCGTTTAATGATACCATATCCGGTGATGCAACTGAGATGCAGCAGGTAATCATGAATCTTATAATAAATGCTGCCGAAGCCATGCCCCATGGTGGAACCATTACCATTCAGACTGAAAATACAACTGTTGCTAATGAAAAAGTTGGCTTAGTAGAAACGCTACCTGCTGGTGAATATGTATTATTAAGAATAAGCGATACAGGTACAGGAATTGACGCTGAACACCTTGACCATATTTTTGAACCGCTGTATACTACAAAAGAAAAAGGAAGTGGATTGGGATTGGCAATAGTATATGCTATTGTAAAGCGGCATAAGGGTTTTATTGATGTAATATCAACACCAGGTTCAGGCACAAGCTTTTATATATATTTACCTGTTCAACCATTACACAATGTAGCTGACGAAACACAAAACCATTCCTTGCAGGCAGGCAGTGTTACCATAATTATTATTGACGATGATGATAATATTTGTCTTTTATATCAAGAAGCATTGAAATTAGGTGGCTTGCAAGCAATAACATTTACTAACCCCAACGAAGCTTTTGCGTATATTGATGCCCATAAAGATACAATAATGCTTGTTGTAAGCGATGTACGAATGCCAATAGTATCAGGTGAAGACGTCCTTGATTACATAAAAAATAATTATCCAGATATACCCGTTGTACTGATGAGCGGCTATTATGATGATACAATGAAAGAGCAATTATTGCGTAAGGGTGCCTACCAGGTATGGCAAAAGATGTATGATATTCATGAGATAGTACATAAAGTAAAAGGTGTGTTAAATAATTATGCCAGAAAAAACAATATTCGTAGTTGATGGCCATGCATTATGCTACAGGGCATATTTTGCATTGCAACGGAATCCTTTAATTAACAGCAAAGGGCAGAATGTTTCTGCCATCTATGGATTTTTCAGGATGCTGCTTCGTTTATTGCAAACGCAGAAGCCTGATTACACAATCATTGCATTTGACCCGCCAAAAAAATCATTCCGATTTTCTATGTATCCTGAGTATAAAGCACAGCGTGCAAAAATGCCTGATGATTTGCGCAGTCAGATTGAAGAAATCAAAGCTATATTGCAGGAGATGGGATTTACCGTTGTCATAATGGATGATTATGAAGCTGATGATGTGCTTGGTTCTATTGCCCGTCAATATTCGGATAGATACAAAGTGGTACTTGTTACCGGTGATAAGGACGCTTACCAGCTTTTGAGCGATAAGAATGTCTCAATCTATGCCGGCAAAAAAGGTATCACTGAATTTGAAAGCATTGATGCTGATACTGTTGTTGAAAAATTAGGTGTTAGACCAGAACAAATCATTGATTACATGGCACTCACCGGAGATGCTGTAGATAATATCCCTGGTGTTAAAGGCATTGGCGAAAAAACTGCATCTAAACTTTTGCAGCAGTATGGAACGTTAGATAACATTTATAAGCATTTGCATGAACTTACCGGAAAAATTAAGGAACAGATTGAATCACAGAAAGACTCAGCGTATCTTTCACGTCAACTTGTGACGATAAAAACTGATATACCATTATCACTTTCCATTGAAAAGGCTTTGACCCCTGATTTACATAATGAAAAAGTGCGACAGATTTTCAAAAATTTAGAGATGGATTCAATTGCCCGTGAATTGGGCGATACAAAAAAATCAATTTCAATTAAGGAAATAGCAGGATATTCCACAGTAACGGATATTGATACACTGAACAATGTCATTGCAGCAATCAAAAACACAGGACTTGTGTCATTTGATACCGAAACTACATCATCACGACCAATGGAAGCAGAACTTGTGGGGGTATCGTTTTCCATTGCACCGCAATCAGGGTGGTTTATTCCAGTGGGCGATAGTTCCCTGTGGGGTTATAATGCAGTACCAAAAGATCAGCTGCTTCAAAAAATTAAAACTATCCTTGAAGATGATACAATAAAGAAAGTTGGTCAAAATATAAAGTATGACATGATGATTATGCTTAATTGTGGTATTACGCTTACAGGCATCTATTTTGACACCATGGTTGCATCATATTTACTTAATCCCGGATTACGGCGGCATAATTTAGATGATTTGGCGTCAGAATATCTCAATTATACAAAGATAACGTATGATGAACTTGTGAAAGATGGCAAAAAGGTGCAGCATATTACGCAGGTGCCATTGCAGAAGCTATCCCACTACGCTATTGAAGATGCTGATATTGCTTTGCGCTTATACCATATACTCTATAAAAAGTTAGAACAGGAAAACCTGCTTGAATTGTTTTTCAACGTTGAAATGCCACTTGTTACTGTACTTGCGTACATGGAATATTACGGAGTAAAGATTGACCTTGCACACTTTGAAACATTATCTAAGGAACTATCGCACAAAATAAAACAAACCGAAGAAAAAATTTACTCACTGGCAGGAATTCCATTTAACATCAACTCAACGCGGGAACTATCGCACATATTGTTTGAAAAGATTGGGCTTAAACCGGTAAAGAAAACAAAAACTGGTTTTTCCACCGATATTCAGGTGCTGGAAGCTTTGAGGGGACAGCACGAGATTATTGATTACTTAATGGAATACCGTACGCTTAGCAAACTGCAAACAACTTATGTTGATACACTGCCTGCACTGGTTAATCCAAAAACCGGTAGGATTCACACATCGTTTAATCAGACAGTGACTGCAACTGGCAGGCTTTCATCATCTGACCCAAATTTGCAAAATATCCCAGTGCGTGATGAATTTGGGAAAAATATACGGGCGGGATTTGTGGTGGGAAAAGGATGCCTAATGTTATCGGCTGATTATTCCCAGATTGAGTTGCGGTTAGCTGCCCACCTGTCAGGTGACCCCACCATGATTGAGGCATTTCATAAGGGGATAGATATTCATGCCCAGACAGCCTCGGCAGTGTTTAATGTGCCACTGGGAAAGGTTACGGATACAATGCGTAGGCAGGCAAAGATTATCAATTTTGCTACAATCTATGGTGTTTCGCCATATGGGCTTTCACAGCAGGCTGATATTTCATTTGATGATGCAACACAATTTATTGAAAAATATTTCAGTGCATATCCAAAGATTAAAGACTACATTGACAGTACTATTGCTTTTGCCCGGAAACATGGGTATGTGCAAACATTGCTGGGTAGAAAGCGCTACATCCCTGAAATTACATCAAGCAATCAGTTCCGGCGCGAGGGTGCAGAACGAATCGCAATCAACACTCCCATTCAGGGAACATCAGCTGATATGATAAAAGTGGCAATGATTGCCATTCATAAAGCATTTGCTGATAAAAAGTTAAAAAGCAGAATGATTCTTCAGGTTCATGATGAACTGGTGTTTGAGGTGCCTGAAGATGAAAAGGATATCGTTGAAGGCATTGTAGTGAGTGCAATGAAGAGTGCAATCACCCTTGATGTGCCGGTTGTTGTGGATGTGGGTTGGGGAAGAAACTGGGCACAGGCTCATTAGAGCAATGACTTAATACTATGAGCTATCGCTTCTAATTTTTTTAGATGTGTTGCAACGTAACTGCCAATATACCCTGATACTATGCACCCCATGACAAGATATAATGGCACCAGGATTTTATTGCCAAAGTGCAGGCTTAACCATTGCAGTGTATCACTGTAAGATATAACCCCAATGCTCAGTACAATAATGAGGCCGGCAGCAACCCAGTTAAAATTGGATACCTTTTGATAGTAGGATTTTTGTAACATTATCTGCTGCATGATTTTGTTTTCTAATGATATGGCATACGGTGGATGTTGTAAGGTTGTAAATGTAGAGCGCAGATCTTCAATTTCTTTTCTGCATTGCTTACACGCAAAAAGATGGATCATTAATGATAATGGCATGGATTTATTGTTGTCCAGGCTTAAGTATTTTTCAATGGCTTTTTCACATTTCATGGTATTCCTCCGCTATAGTGCCTTTTAATGCATGTCGTAATTGCTGCTTTGCCCTGAAGACATACGACTTAATTGTATTTACGGGATAACCGGTTATGTTAGAAATTTCTTTAAATGGTAAACCAAGGTAAAAATACAGGTCAATGCATATACGGTATTCTTGAGGAAGAGTGCTAATGGCTTTTTCAAGTATTGACTGTAGTTCATTCTGCATTACCTGTGTTTCCGGGTTGGGACAATTATCAATACTGTCATTATATTCATCGGAATTATTGTTTTTAATGGTGGCAAGCTTGTTAACGGCATGGTTGTACCCAACTTTCATAAGCCAGCTTTTAAATGATGCAAGCCCTTTGAATGAAGCTAAATTATTGTACACTTTAACAAAAACCTCCTGAGTAAAGTCAGCTGCATCATCGTAATTTTTAAAAAACCGCATTCCCAGTGTAAATATGTGATTCTGGTACCGTTCAACAATAATTGAAAATAATTCCTGCTTGCCTTTAAGAATCTGTTGTACAATGTACTCATCATGTTGTGCTGTCATTTTGTTGTTTTCATTTTGGTAAAGTAATACATGATGAAGCTTATGCCCAATCCCAGTGGAACCAGACCCCCTATAAGAGCATATGATATGCCATCTTTAAGAACAAAGAAAAGGGTAAGTGCACCACCAACTCCGGTTAGTAGAAATCCGCTGCAAAGGCTGAATGAATCAAAATCAAATGATATTTTCTGATACAATCCTTTTTCAATGAGAAGCATCTTTTGTTTATGATTGAAATACAGGAAAAAGAAGATAACAACACTTCCTGCTACAATACCAACTATGGGAATGACAGTCACTAATATCTGAACAGCTTCTGAAGGTGTTGACATGATGCAATGGCCTCCTATGGATTATCAGTATGTACCATCCCAGCAGTGTCAGTACTGGTTGTGAATGTGCTGGCAAATGATGGTGCAAATGTATCAGTATGTTCTTCTTCTTTCAAGGATTTATTATATTCATCCAGCAATATTTCTGTAATTTTAAAAAGATGATATCCTTTTATTGCCAGAGCTATAGCTTCTGAAAATAGCTTTGGGCGCAGGCGTAGTGTATTAAGCAAAAATTTAAAATAATACATAAAATAATATGAAAAACCCTGTTTTATGAGCGATAGTACCAGGGCTTTAAATTCTTTAAATGTAAATTGCCTGTAAACCATACGTTCCTGGGGAATTCTGCTAATGAAAGTAAGGCAGCGTTCAAAATAGTTTCGTGGCGAATATATTGTTTTTAAAAGTTGTATGTAGCCATCAATAAGCTTCTGTACCGGCATTTTAGGGATAAAATTGGGTGCCAGTTTGTGTGTATTGTTACCGTTAGACTCGTATAGCAGTCTGCCCTCACTGAGCAACCGGTCGTAAAGGCGAGTTTGTGGCAACGCATCTAATATTCCTACCATTGCAATTGGAATACCTGAAGATTGAATAAATTCGACCTGTAAATCAAAGACATTCTCAGGGTCATCATCAAATCCAACAATAAATCCACCGCTCACTTCCATGCCATGCTGCTGTATAATTTTGACATTTTCCAAAAGATCTTCTTTAGTATTCTGTGTTTTACCTGCACTTTCTAGCGAAGCAATTACCGGCGTTTCAATTCCTAAGAATACCATATCAAAACCTGCTTTATACATCAATTGCATAAGCTCTGCATCGTGTGCTAAGTTAATACTTGCTTCTGTTTGGAATGAAAATGGATAAGAATGGTCAATCTGCCATTCAATAATTGCCTTTAAGAGTTCTTTTGCTCTTGTTTTATTTCCAATAAAATTATCATCCACAATGAAGATTGATTCCCTGAATCCAGTTGCATACACGGCATCCAGTTCTGCTAAAAATTGCTGAGGAGATTTTGTTCGGGGAACTCTACCAAACAATGATATGATATCGCAAAATTCACAGTTAAAAGGGCAGCCACGGGAAAATTGCAATGGCACGCTGGAATACGGTGTTAAATCAATAATATCAAATCGAGGTACTGGAGTTTTATCCAATGATGGTTTTTCGTTAGAAGTATAGCAATGATGAGGAATACCATAATGCAAATCATGTAAAAATTTTGGCAATGTTACTTCGGCTTCATTGAGCACAAAGTGGTTTACATTGGGTATGGAATGCCACAATGAGGTTGGATAGGGACCTCCTGCAACCACAGGGACATTGTAGTCTTTGCAAAGTGATGTTATCATATCAAACGATTTTTTCTGAACAAGCATTGCTGAAATGAAAACCATATCATAGTGTGGTAGGATCTCCGGATCAAGTGTTGAAATATTCAAATCAATTAAATCAACTTTCCAGTCTTCTGGAAGCATTGCAGCAACTGTCAGTAATCCCAGTGGGGGAAAAACAGCTTTTTTGCCTATAAACTCTAATGAGTATTTAAAACTCCAGTAGGTAAGCGGGATCTCAGGATATATTAATAATACTTTTTTACTCATAACAACCTCTCTATTTATATCAGGTAGTATTTTTACGGTGGTTTTTATATTAAGACAGGAGAGGTAGGGGAAGGGTTGCAAAAAAATATATTACAGGGTGCAATTACAAAGAATTGCACCCTGAAAAAATTATGCTTCTTTACTATCGATCCATTTCATCATTTTTCTTAGTTCACGGCCAACACGTTCAATCAGGTGTTCACGTTCACGCTTCTTTATAGCGTTAAATTGTGGACGTCCTGCAAGATTTTCCAGTATCCACTGGCGGGCAAACTGACCTGATTGAATCTCTTCCAGAACCTTTTTCATTTCTTTACGTGTCTCAGGTGTTACTATACGTTTACCAACCATATAATCACCATATTCAGCAGTATCGGATACTGAATAACGCATATAGTTGATACCACCTTGATAAAACAGGTCCACGATCAGTTTAAGTTCATGTAAACACTCAAAATATGCAATCTCAGGCTGATATCCAGCTTCCACCAGTGTGTCAAATCCAGCTTTAACCAGCTCTGAAACACCGCCACACAATACGCATTGCTCACCAAAGAGGTCAGTTTCAGTTTCTTCTTTAAATGTTGTTTCAATAACTCCTGCTCGTGTTGCACCAATACCCTTTGCATATGCAAGGGCTGTTTCCTTTGCTTTACCACTGGCATCATTGTGAATAGCAATAAGGCATGGAACTCCGCCACCTTTCTCATATTCGCTGCGTACTAAGTGTCCTGGGCCTTTGGGTGCAACCATGATGACATCTACATCTGCAGGAGGGACAATCTGTCCAAAATGGATGTTGAAACCATGGGAAAATACCAGTGTTTTGCCTTTTTTAAGATGGGGCTTAACTTCGTTTTCATATAATTTTGCCTGTACATGATCCTGGGCCAGTATCTGAATGATATCACCTTTTTCTGCAGCTTCTTTTGCACTCACGGGTTTAAAATTGTGTGAAACAGCTAAATCATAATTGGGTGTGCCTGGAAGTTCAGCAACAATTACTTTACAGCCACTATCGCGTAAATTTTGCGCCTGTGCGTGACCCTGACTGCCATATCCTATGACGGCAATAGTTTTTCCTGAAATGACCGATAAATCGGCATCATTATCATAATACATCTTTGCCATAACATTACCTCGTATTTTAATATGTTTATAGAGTAAATGAAGTACTCGTGTATGCAGCAGATTATACTGCATAGTGTATTTGCGCATGTGTATTATGCAATAAAAATTTAAAAATTTTTTAAAAACATAAATCTTTTTTTAATTTATTTTAGTCTCAAGCGTATTTATATATAAAAGTCAAAATGAAGGGAACCCATATGTCCAAAAAAACAATTCATGATAAAGCCTATAAATATTTATTTTCTAATCCTTTAATAGTTAAGGAACTTTTGGAATCATTTGTAGCTATGGATTGGGTACACTATATTGATTTTAACAGTGCACAACCTATAGACAAAAGTTATGTTAATGATGATTATAGAGAATATGAAGCTGATATTATATACAAGCTACAATGTAAAGATAGTGAAATATATCTATATCTGCTAATTGAGTTTCAATCAACAGTGGACAGGTTTATGGCATTTAGAATGCTAAACTATGTTATGGAATTGTATCGTGAACTTTATTATAAACAAGGTCAGAAACGGTTACCGATTGTTTTTCCACTTTTAATATATAATGGGGATAAAAAATGGAATGCAGCTACAGAGTTACAGCAATTAATTGATATTCCTGAGGAATTAATGCAGATAAAAAAATATTTACCACAATTTAAATATTATCCCATTATTGAAAATGAACTTTCGCGGAATGAACTGGAAAATATGATGAATATAGTAGCAACAATATTTCTTTTTGAAGGCAGTGACAAAGAAAAATTTTTAAAAACTATTGACAGAATAGAAAAATTAATGCAGATTTATTCTAAAGATAGTACGGTCATACGAACCTTATTAGTATGGTTATTGCATTATTTAAAAACACATAGTATAATTGGAGATATTGAACCTTTTATTGAAAACAAACTGTATCCAGAGGAGACATATACCATGCTATCAAAAACATTAGAAACATTAAAAGAAGATTTGAGAAAAGAAGGTTATCAAGAAGGGTTGAAGCTGGGTATTCAGGAAGGCTTACAGAAGGGTTTGCAACAGGGATTACAGAAAGGATTACAGAAAGGATTACAAAAGGGATTACAAAAGGGATTACAGAAAGGACTTATGCAAGGTATTGTGAAGGGGAAAAAAGAAGGGTTAATGCTTGGTATCACAAAAGAACGTTTAAAAATTGCAAATAAAATGCTCAGAAATGGAATTGATGATAATACTATACTCAAAATAACAAATATTGATAAAAAAGAGTTGGAGCAACTCAAGAAAAAAATATAAACACTGTAAACTCAGCTATCGCTACTCTTTTAATATTGAAACCCTTCCTGTGCGAATCAGTTCCTTGATGGAGTATGGCCGCAATAATTCAATAAAGTTGTCAATAGTTTCTGGGTCATTAACCATTTCCAGTATAATAGTTTTATTTGATACACCTGCTATTCGTGCACCAAATATTTGAGCTAACTGATAAACTTCATTGCGTTTGGATGGAGTAACATTAAGCTTGGCCAGGACTATTTCGCGCTGCACTGCATTGTCAGGATTGTGGTCAGTGACTTTTATTACATCAATGAGCTTGTTGAGTTGTTTTTTTACCTGTTCAATGATCCTGTCATCACCGCGTACAACTATTGTCATAACCGATACATCTGGCGATTCGGTTTCACTTACAGCAAGCGAGTCAATATTGTAACCACGAGCAGAGAAAAGACCCGCAACGCGTGCAAGAACACCAAATTTGTTTTCTACTTTAACTGATATTACATGTTGACTCATGCCAATTCCCTCATCATCATATCTTTTACCGATTTTCCGGCAGGTATCATTGGGTATACATTCTCTTCCCTGTCTACATGGAAGTCCAGGATAATGGGCTTGTCCGTGATAGATAAAGCTTTTTCTATTGCCGGTACAACATCTGCTTTCTTTTCAATACGAATGCCAATGGCACCATATGCTTCGGCCAGCTTAACAAAATCAGGCTGAAAGTTAATACAGGTATATGAATATCGTTTATTGTAAAAGAGTTGCTGCCACTGTCGTACCATGCCTAAGAAACCATTATTGAGTATAGCGATAATTATGGGCAAACGGTGCTGTACAGCAACAATAAGTTCCTGTATATTCATCTGGATTGAACCATCCCCAGCAATATCAATAACACGTTTATCAGGTTGGCCTAATTGAGCACCAATTGCTGCTGGAAACCCAAATCCCATGGTGCCCAGCCCACCAGATGAAATAAATGTCCGTGGTTTTGAAAAATTATAAAACTGTGATGCCCACATCTGGTTTTGTCCAACCTCGGTACAGATGATGGCATCGCCTTTGGTGAGTTCATAAATTTTTTCAACAACATACTGAGGTTTTATCTTTACATCGCTATCTTTATAGGTTAATGGGTTTTCATCTTTCATCTTCATAACATAGGCAACCCATTCATCTATTTTAGGAGCTTTAACTATTTTATTCATTTCAGCCAATACATGTTTTGCATCGCCAACTATCGGTATATCAACTGCTACACTTTTGCTGACTGATGATGGATCAATATCAATATGTATAACCTTGGCATGAGGTATGAACTCATCAATCTTCCCGGTAACCCTATCGTCAAATCGAGCACCAATAGCTATAACCAGGTCTGATTGGTGCATTGCATGATTGGCGTAGTAAGTGCCATGCATTCCCAACATCTTGAGTGAAAGCCTGTCGGTTTCAGGGTATGCGCCCTGTCCCAGTAAAGTTGTGGTAATAGGTATACCAGTTTTTTTAACAAATGCTCGCAATTCTTCGGATGCGTTGGAAGAAATAACACCGCCGCCAGCATAAACCACGGGTCGTTTTGATTGCTCAATGAGCTTGCATGCTTTTTGAATTTGGCCAGCATGCCCATGGATAACTGGTTTATAGCTTCTAAGATGCACGGTTTCAGGGTAATGGTATTCAGTTTCAGAATTTGAAATATTTACCGGTACATCAATTAAAACTGGTCCTGGTCTTCCGGTTGTTGCAATATAGAATGCTTCTTTAATAATGCGTGCAAGGTCTTTGACATCATTGACAAGATAATTGTGCTTGGTAATTGGTCGGGTAATACCGGTAATATCGGCTTCCTGGAATGCATCGTTACCTATTACTGCAGTAGAAACCTGCCCGGTGAAAATAACAAGCGGAACAGAATCCATATTGGCCGTAGCAATACCTGTAACAAGGTTGGTGGCACCAGGACCTGATGTGGCAATAACAACGCCGGGCTTGCCAGTTGCACGTGCGTACCCGTCAGCTGCATGTACTGCACCCTGCTCATGCCTGGTTAAAATAAATTTAATAGGTGCATTGAAAAGATGATGGAAAATAGGAATGACAACCCCACCGGGATAGCCAAACATGATTTCAACTTTTTCTTTAACAAGCGATTCAACAATTATCTGTGCACCTGTAAGTTTCACCAATAACACCTCGCACAAAAAAGTATTTAGATGTATATCTAAATATACCAGCTATTTTTATTGCAACATAATTTTTTGTTAAACATCAAAAAATATAAATGAATATATAAAATATAATATAAACATATGCTAATTTATAAGCACTATTCATATAAATACTTTGGGCGATAGTTACTGCTAATTGATACACTGGTATGTAGTGTGATATTTCTTATTATACAGCCTATTGCCGTGTTCTTAGCAGAATAAAGATGTATATACGATTTATAAAGTTATTGTAAGCCTTTACATATTCGTGACATTGCAAATTTTGTATAATAAGAAATTGATAGTATGAGTTATACATATATATAGATAAATTATAATTGACATTACAACTAAATTTGTTATAATAATCTTCATTCAAATTTTCAAACAACATTGAAACAGAGGTTTGCCTTGAGCCAGAATGAACGGTTGCAGTATATAGATACCGCCATTCGAGAAAAAGGAGTAGTTACGGTACAGGAGGTGGTCAGTAAATTTGAAGTCACACCCCGTACGGTGAAACGTGATATTGAATATCTCAGAGAAAGAGTTAATGCCCCCATACAGTATATATCCCATAAAAAAGGGTATTGCTATTCATTGCCGTTTGATTATTTTACCTACCGAAATGAACGCATGCTGTTGTTTTATATATTTTTAACTCGTCTTATTGAAAGCCCAACACATTTCCCATTTATAGATAGAGCTGTAATAAGCAATATAAAAAAGTCTATCAAAGCTACTTACCTACCGCTCATTACACGAATAACATATGAGATCGAAGAATGGGAGGAGCTGGACATAGAACTGTTCAGTAAATTGTTTGCGGCAATGCGTGACGGTAAGGTTGTAACCATACAGTATGCTGATGTTAAGGGTAGGCCAAGCACAAGAGCTATCGCCCCTGAACATTTTATTCATTATGAAGGCAGGTGGTATTGTATAGCTTACGATGAACATAAAAAAGGGATACGGACATTTTTGCTTTCGCGCATCAGGAAAGCACAGGTAGATGTTAAAAGGCGCAGTAAAAAACTTTCAAACGAGGAAATTCAAAAATACATACAATCTACCTATGGAATTTATAAAGGTAAAACAGGCCAGGTAGTGTGCATACGGTTCTATGAGCCTGTTAGTAATATTGTTAAAAAACAGGTCTGGCACAGGGAACAAAGGATGAAGGAGGGCAGTCATCCTCAATTTGGCGCCTATGTGGAAATGCTATTGCCCGTTCATCACCCACAGGAGCTTTTAGGGAAAATTTTGCGCTATGGCAAATATGCTGAGGTCATAAGCCCTGAAGACATACGCCAGCAGTGGGTTAATGCCATAGCAGAGACTTATAAGCGGTATTGTGAAAAAAAATAATATCAGGGACATTATATGTCCCTGCTTGCCTTATAAGTTTTTTCATAATTATAAATAAATATATTATTATGGATGGGTGTATATGAAAGACTATTTTATAGAATTGATATCGTCAATTTTCTGGATAGTATGGTTTGTTTGGATGAGCGATACTGAAATTATCCTTAATGTATATGTCTGGTTAGGAATAATTTTGTTTGTGGGGTGGTATTTTTCCACTGATAAGAAAATACCTGTAACTGTGCAAATAGCCGTGTGGCTGTGCTTCTTTATATTAGATATTCTTTTCAGGTGGTAATTAAAGGAATTTATGAACTTATAATGACTGTTAATGGTAAAGGATTATATTGTTATTTTTTCCCCGTAAACGGGATGGCGTAATGCTGCTAAATTTATCAGGCAGCTAGCAAATGCACCATACGGAAGCCCAGCATGCTCAGCTGTGTATACTGTTGATGTATCAGGGCTGAAGTCAGGGTTGGGATTAATGTCAAGAATATAGAAAATACCGTCTTTTAAGCGAATATCGATGCGTGCGTAATCCCGACAGCCAAGAGCTCTGTATGCTTGTAACGCTGTTTCATTCAATATTGCAAGCTGGTTATTGTCCAGCTGTGCAGGGATTTTTAACGTGATATTTTCATAATGTGATGTACCAGGTTTGAATTTTGAATTGTAGGTACATACCCTGTCTTTGATATCATCAAATGCGCTGAAATCCATCTCTGCAGGAGGAAGTGCATGGATGACGCCATTGCCCCATAATGTCACATGAAATTCCCTGCCATCAATGAAATCTTCAACAATAGCAGGTTGATTGAAATTGGAAAGAATATAGTCAATTCTATCCAGTAGTTCCTTTCTGTTGGTTACAACTGAATCTTCGGTGATGCCTATGCTGCAATGTTCAAATGCAGGTTTTACAATTGCAGGGAATTTGTCCCAATCAATGACACTGGTGCTATCGGTTACGATGCCGTCTGGTGTTGGAATGTTTTTGATTTGTAATAATTTTTTTATAGCAGCTTTATTCCAGCAAAGGAAGAGGATATCTGAAGGTGAACCAGTATATACAAATTGTTTTTCTTCAAGAATTTGCGCTACGGTGTGTTCGCTATGATCAACGCCGGGTAACCCTTCGCACCAGTTGAAGAGGATATATTCATTGGGGTTATAAGATTTTAATACTTTGTCCAAGGAATGATGGGTAACTGGTACATCAACAACACTGTGGCCTTCATTCTGTAATTCATTAATAAGTATTTGTGCTGATTGATGTGCTGCTTCCTGTTCATGCAATTCCCATTGGGGATCAATGTCATGAAGCAAAAGAACAGGAATATCTCTTCGCCGTTTTGCTGGTTCCATTTCCTCTCGTGTCTATAAAAATTTTGAAAAAAGGACTATATAAATTATATCGATTAAAATTAACAAAATAAAAATCATTTTAATGTTGTAAAGCAAAAAAATATAGGATGAAATGAATTTTAAAAAAAATTTTTATTCAGTGACAAAATATGTCCCTATAAAATGAGTATATTACAATCAAACAGTATTGAAAGGGGGATATTCAATGAAGCGTAAATATTTTCTGTTTAATAAAAATGATATTTTGATGGTTATAGTTATAGTAACAAACGTTTTATCATTGTGTTATATTGTTGAAGAGTTTTTGGTGATGATTTTTGGTGTGTTTATTACTGGAATACTTTTTTTAGGGTGGTTAGCTTATAACAGGCTTACGCGATATCATAAATTTATTGGATATACACGTAAGCTGGCAGAAAAAACCTTATGGACCACGACTGTTACAATAAATTTAAATGATATACCAAAATGCCCATCCACCAGTATGGAGATTCATCCCAACAATTAATATATAAGCATAATTTTCTTCTGGGGGTATTTGTAAATGCTACATACCTATTATGACAATCCCGATGGTGAAATATTTATTTATAACAATAATGCATATTTTTTTAAGTATCCTTTCATTGAAAATGAACCAGAACTTATAGAAGAAAATGTTGTGTACTATACTGAGTATAAAATACCTGATAGTAGATCATATAAAAGTAAACAATATGATGATATACTTGTTGTCTATAAGGATGGTTCAATCAATGGGCAAATAACTGGTTTGAACTTTTACTTGAAAGACGCTTTCAAACTATCAGTATATGATAGTAGTATACTGTGTATAGCACCACATACCATATTGTATGTTGATACAGAACGTGGCATACAATTTGAACGCAACTATAAAGGTTTTATTACCGATGGCTGGTTAGAGTATTGTGACTACAATGATTATATACAGTATCTGCTCATTGTTAATGGGAAAATAGTTTATGGTAACAACACTATGACAATGACTATGAACCGTAAGATAGTTACCTATGACCAACTGGTAAGCACCTTTGAAGATGGATTTGTTTATAACAGGACTTTTTATGATATTGGTGCTACCCCAAAAAAAGTATTTTGTTTTGGTTCATATTGCTTAGCATTTATTCATGATGGATTATATTTTTTTGAGTTTGTTAACAACAGGGCAAAGACTGCATTTTTAATTGAAAACATTGAGGATATATTTTATTCCTATAAAGAAAAATTTTTCTATTACTATGATACACATGGTGAAATCAATCTTTGGAATCCAGATGATTTAAAAGAATTAGGTTTTTTATCGTAATATCTAAATTATTTTTATTGACAAATAAAGTTAACACTGTTAAATTAACATTGTTATTATAATAAATGAAAAAGTACAAAATTTAGAATATCCAAAGTGTCATCATAAACTCAGATTGAATTGGGATCCAGGAACTGTACACAGCAGTAAATTCGGGGTCAGCCACAGAATAATTTTTAATTCATTACAGATTAGGGGAAACATAATACATGCCACGCACAGCACGTAATGTAGAAGAGGTAGATATTTTCAAACAGCAGATACTTGATGCAGCTGTAAAAATAGTTATCAGGGAAGGTTTCGCAAGGCTTAGCATGCGAAAGATTGCTGCTGCATTAGGTGTTACTGCCACTACATTGTATAACTATTACACAAACAAGGACGAATTGTATTTTTATATTCGCATACGGGGATTTGAATTGCTGTATGGTTTATTTGAAAAAGCATATACCGCTGCTTACGATAGCAGGGATAAAATAAAATCTCTGATTGCTTCATACATTGAATTTGGGATACAGTATCCTGATTATTATGAAGTTATGTTTTTAAACAGAAATGTGCCAAAGTTTCTTGATTGTATTGGTACACCGTTAGAAGTAGTTGGCGCAAAAGAAAAAGAAATAGCCTTAAAACCGTTTGCGTTTGTTATAGAGAAACTACAGCAACATTGTGAGCTTGATCCATATAGTGCATATGTTGCCGCACTTCAATTATGGATAGAATGTAATGGCGTTGTGAGTTTATATAACAGTAGGCTTATACGTGAGGTTTATGATAACCCGCAACGTTTTGTCGATAGTTATGTTGATGTAATTGCACAGAGGTATATTCCTCTGGACATCAAATAATGGAGGTTCATTATGTTACTTTTCACATCACAGAGCAAATTCAACACAATTGGTACTGGTATTTTTATAAAATCATTTTTAAAATTTATTGCATTTAATTTTAATAACCGAAAATCACTCAATCGGTACCTTAAAACAAAAGATGGCTATCTCAATTTTACAATTGGGTTGCGCACGGAAGACAATAGTATTACCTGCAGCATTGCATTTATGGATGGCCGTGTTACCGTTTCAGGAACTATCGCCCCAGATGCTAATGCTGTTTTGATTTTTAAAAATGAAGATGCTGCACGTAAGCTATTACTTGGTACCCCAACTGATATCATCTACATGCTGTTAAAGAGTGATGTGCGTATTGATGGCAGTATTACCTATTCCAATATATTCTCATTTTTTATTTCACTTCTTTTTAACAATGTTCAGAAACGTGCAATGAAAAAAGAGCGACAGGCCGATGAAAAAAAAGTTAAAAAGGAACATCCTAAACCACACAAAGAGCTAAGCGATGAAATTGCACGAAGAAGAAAAGAACGCCTTAAAGGAAAAAAAGAAGATCCAGATGTATTATATCTGGAGGATCCTTATCTTTCACACTATTGTCTTGATGATTTTCCGAGAATCAAAAAATTTCTTGATGACCATTTAACCAAAAAACCAGCTATCTGTGCGGAAAGGGCAATTCTTTTGACTCAGTGGTACAGAGAACATGGCTTTGATACGGACAACAATGGAACACCATGGGATCCAGTGTTACGCAATGCGTATGCATATAAATATTTGATGGAACATAAAAAGCCTGTGATACAAAAGGATTCACTGTTGCCAGGAACAACCACCAGCAAACCCATTGGAAGTCCCATTTTCCCTGATAGTACAGGCATCATGATCTGGAATGAATTGCTAACCATTCCATACAGAACATACAACCCCTTTGATATTGATGACCAGACTCGTGAAATCTTACATTTTGAAATACTGCCATTCTGGCTGCACCGTAATTTTAAGGAATGGGTCAGGGAAAAATATAATAATCCTTTGTGTGAGCAGCTTGATGAACGCTTTGCTCTGTACTTTGACTGGAAGCAGGCTACTATCTCACATACTATTCCAAATTTTCCCAAAGTTATGGCTATGGGGACATCAGGAATGATCGATGAAATAAAAGCCGAGCTTGCTAACGATTGCTCACAGGAAAAGCGCAATCTTCTTACTGCTATGATTAACTGCCTTGAAGGTATTAATGCGTATGCAAAAAATCTTTCACAGCAGGCTCTGAGCGATAGTTACCAGGAAACAGATCCAATACGCAAACAGGAATTGCTGAAAATAGCTGATATATGCAGCCGCATACCATTCAATCCCTGCACAACGCTGCATGAAGCGCTCACTGCTATGTGGATTACGTGGATTGCGCTGCACAATGAAAGCTTGAATGCAGGTCTTTCATTAGGAAGACTTGATCAGTGGCTACAGCCATATTTTATTAATGATATGAAAAACACTCCGCCAGAGAAGCGTGAAGAATATATAAAACAGGCAATTGAACTTGTTGCTGATTTTTACATGCGCTGCACCGATCATTTCCCATTAACACCTGATTTAGCCAACTTCTATTTTGGTGGTAGCTCATCCGATCAGGCTATAACATTAGGTGGTGTTACACCAGATGGCAGGGACGCAGTTAACGATATGACGTATATTTTCTTAAAAGTTACTGAAATGCTTTCTATTCGTGATCCCAACGTCAATGCCCGCTATATGCCAGGTGTAAACAGTGATACCTATTTAAAGCGCCTTTGCGAAGTAAACCTTATTACTGCAGCAACTCCATCCATGCACAATGATGCTGCAATCATCAAGGCTCTGACACCACTCGGATACGATATACAGGATATACGTGATTGGTCTGCAACAGGCTGTGTTGAGCCTACACTGTCGCATAAGCACTTTGGGCACACCAATATGCAGATGATGAATATGGTAGCAGCTCTTGAAATGGCACTTAATAATGGCTATCATCCGTTAACGCGGCTGGATATTGGACCAAAAACAGGAAGGCCTGAAGACGGCGTTTTTAAAACCTTTGATGATTTCTTTGAAGCTTTTACCAGACAGTTTGCCTTTATTATTGATCAGTCCATTGATTATAATAATACGTTAGCCGAAGCTCATCAGTATTTGCGGCCTACACCGCTGCTGTCAGCATTTATTGAGGGCTGTTTAGAAAAAGGCAGGGATGTAACAAAGGGTGGGGCAAAGTATAATAGCTCAGGTACTGCAATCATTGGCCTTGCTGATGTAACTGATTCTATGATGGTTGTAAAAAAGCTTGTTTATGATGAAAAGAAGTATACTTTTGCTGATATAAAGAAAGCAATTGATACCAATTTTCAGAATGATCCAGTATTGCTTGCAACAGTTCATAAAAAAGTTCCATTGTTTGGTTCAGGTAATGAAGAAGCTGTTGCTATGGCAAACAGGATAGCTAAATGGGCACATGATTACTTTGCAAGTATTCCGCATTACCGTGGTGGTACATATACTACTGGATTCTGGTCAATGTCAAATCATGTTGCGTTTGGCACACTTACCGGCGCACTGCCTTCGGGAAGGTTAGCGGGTAAACCGTTTACACCAGGCTTAACACCTCAGCCATTTGCTTCTAAAAATCTATTGGATAATATCCGGGATGTTGCAAAACTGGATCCGGTTAATCTTACTAATAATATTGCATTCAATGTCAAGGTGGTGCCTTCTGCAATAGAATCGCGGGAAAAGACCGTTCATGATATGTTCTCTTATGTGAAGACCTATTTCACGTTGGGTGGGATGCAGATGCAGATGAATGTGGTTACATCAGCAGTATTGCGCGATGCAATGGCTCATCCCGAAAACTATCGCAACCTTATTGTTCGTATTTCAGGATACAATGCGTATTTTGTTACATTAAATCGTCACATGCAACTGGAACTGATTGAGCGCGCTGAATATGGAATATAAACTTTAGGATATAAAGCAAATGAAAACATTAATACTGGAAATTAAAGGTAACTCACTTGATGATGGTCCGGGCATACGAACGGTTGTGTTTTTTAAAGGCTGTCCGCTAAACTGTATATGGTGCCATAATCCGGAAAGTAAAAAAGCTGTTATTGAATTATCCTGGGACAAAAAAGAATGTATTGCTTGCCTGAGCTGTGCAAAGGTATGTCCTGAACATGCAATTGATTTGAAATATCAAAACTTTGTAGATAGAAAAAAATGCACGCTGTGTTTCAAATGTGTCGATGTATGTCCATCAGGTGCTATGAGTACCGTGGGAAAGCCAATGACTATTGATGATATCATGCAGCATGTGTTAAAGGATAAACCATTTTATGATACATCGGGTGGCGGTGTGACGCTTTCAGGTGGTGAGCCGCTTTTAAACATTCCATTTGTATCAGAATTATTGAAACAATGCAACAATAATGCAATTCATACCCTTATAGAAACAAGCGGATATTTCAACTGGAATGAATTTGAAAGTTGCATTGCACCATATTGCAACACTGTTTACTATGATATTAAATTAATTGATGAAGAAAAACACAAAACGTACTGTGGTGTTTCAAATACAAAGATATTGTCAAATTTCAAGAAGCTTATACATCTATCGCAAAGTATGGGAATACATGTTGTACCACGTATACCCCTTGTGCCAGGAATTACAGCAACGGAACAAAATCTAACCGGTATTGCCAAATTTTTACATGATTGTGGTGTTGATAATGTTGAGCTTTTATGGTATAATCCATTATGGCCTGAGAAATGCATGAAGATTGGAAATAACGCAAAAGTAGATGAAACATTAACCAGATGGATGCCTCATGAAGAATACGAACGCTGTAAAAAGTTGGTAAGTGGAGTAACCATTACATTGTGACAGTTCACATATTTTAATTATATCTCTTCAAATTTATGTGTCTTGAGCGAACGATAAGCAGCCTCAATCAATGCTAACTCTTTACGTATACGTAAATAATCAGGTTCCCAGGGTTGTTGTGTGCGATAGTTATCAATAAAAGATCTATGCATGGCACCAAAACCCAAAAAATCACTGAAAGAAAAACGTAAAGCAAATCGATTGCCGTTCACAATGGTAAAGAGCCCATTGCTTTCAAAGGTGATATTCCCTTCGGTGCCATAGATTTTAGATAAGGACATTCCTTTAAATGTATTAGGAACAAACCATGAGTGAAACAATGTGCCAAAGGTGCCATTGTCAAATTTCACAGTGATATGAATAGTGTCTTCAAAAGGTATGTTTGTTTGATAGGCCACGTCAGCTTTGATAGCCTGAACGGCAACAGGTGTTGCACCTGCAAGTGATACAAGTTCATTGACCCAGTGGCAACCACCTTCAAGCAATGCACCACCACCCATAAGTGCTGCATCAGTACGCCATCCTGTAATAGTATCGTGATTATGTTTCGTTAGCCGTATATACAGAGGTTTGCCAATTGAGCCATTAGCTATATGCTTATGTATAATTTTTAGGAAAGGCTTGAAGTAATAATTTTCAGCTACGGTAAAACGAACATTATTTTTAGTAACAGCTTTTACAATAGCATCAAATTCTTTGAGATTGCGTGTTGCTGGCTTTTCAACGATGACATGCTTTTTATTATTAGCTGCTAAAATTGCTAAGTCTTTATGATATGCATGGGGAGTAGTAATGAATGCGATGTCACAATCGGATTGTGCTGCTTCTTCATAGTTTTTAAATGCTATGCCATTAAATTGTGCTGCATATTCCTTTGCATCTTTTTCATACAGGCTTGAAAAACCCAGACGAATACCAGGATACAACTTTCGTATAATTTTTGCATGACGCTTTGCTATATATCCGCATCCAAAAAAACATATAAATGGCAGATTATCCTGTTTCATAGCATCACCTTTTTAGCATGATGTTTGCTACGCGCAACGCATTTGCTGCAATGGTTAAACTGGGATTAACCGAGCCACCAGTGGGTAGCACACTTGCATCAGTAATATAGCAGTTTGTAATATCCCATAAACGGCAATCAGGGTTAACTGTGGAAAGGTTGCGGTTGTTGCCCATCCTGCAGGTGCCCAGTGCATGGGAAAATGTTACTATTGGCATATAGTAAAAAATTTTTGCGCCTGCCTGCTTCAGTATGCGTTTTGCTACGTTGTACAGTGCATCGCGAACGGCAATATCGCGTGCATGATACCTGTGATAAATTGCAACATTGGGCATACCAAATGAATCTTTCGTATCCGCACAATACACGCGATTGTAATATTGTGGAATATCTTCGGCAATGACTAATTGGTTAATAAGAAATTGTGAAAACGTTGCAGCAATGTTTTTTAATCCAAACGGTGCATTTGCTTTTATAACGCCTTTACCCGGCGTGGCTATGTCCTGAATAATGCCCCAGTTGCCTTTTGGGGAGCTTTTGCTGGAACTATCGCCAAAATAATAGTCGGCGATAGCAACCCGCTTGGCCAATGTGTTATCAGGGTTTGCTATATAAGGGACAACACCGCTGACCACTCCGTTAATATGACGCATCAGGTTATGACCAATATGCTGGGTTGCAGAACTAACGCTTTCAATCCCTGACGCAAGTAACAGGTGAGGTGTGGCGATAGGCCCTGCAGCTACTATGAGATATTTACATTTTATAGTATGGCGCTGCCCTGTTGCCTGATTAATAATGTCAACCGACTGTGCTTTGTTTTTGATAAAATTAATTTTTACTGCACGATGATTATCAAGTACAATAGCACCATGCTTGATTGCTTTTGGCAAAACCGAAACGGATAAGTCCATCTTGGCCTTAATTTTGCACAGATAATGGTCGCAGGTGTTACACAGAATGCATGGTGTGTTGTTACATTTGCCAGTGAAATTAATGGCCATTGGTATGTAAAATGGATGCAGTCCCAGCTGTGTTGCCGCATCCCATATCTTTTGCGAAGGACGTGATAATTGCAGAGGTGGTTTTTGCGGATAATCTTTTTTTCAAATTTCCGCCATAGTTCGTGGGGAACTTTCATTGTTACTAATTTCATTGCTGTTTTCATAATTATAGGTTAGTTAATAATAAAAAATACTGCGAT
>JARYLT010000029.1 GCA_029907515.1 Spirochaetota bacterium
AGGTTATATTTCTTAAAAACTTTAGCCACCTGCACATGATGGGTAATTACTTCTTTCAATTTCATGTCTTCAGTGATTTTCATAGTATGAAGTCTCCCAAAAATAATTTTTCACCTCACGTATTAATATACATACGTAAGGGTAAAGCTGCAATATTAAAATATATATCAAAACTCACCAGAAAATATAATTTAGTTAAAAAATTCCAATAAAATTGTTGCAATTTTTACAAGTCATAAAAATTATTGTCTATCATTTTTTAAGAGTACTATCTGTAATTATTGTAACATGGTTTACAAGCAAATAACCGTATAACGCCATCATTAAAGATGGCAGGGATGTATACCATCTATTTTTATTCATAATCTTTTTTTTTGATACAGCAATGTATTAATAAAAAATTGACAAATCAGCATTTTTTAGCTATTATATAGGCAACTATCAGTTATAAATACGTCCTATTCATATTGCTAAATGCTATCATATAATCATTAATACAGGAGCAGGAGATAACAATGGCTAAATGTGAAGTGTGTGGAAAGGCTGTATTATTTGGGCACAATGTAAGCCATTCCAATAAAAAGACTCAGAAAGTGTGGCATCCCAATGTACAGAAAATTCGTGTGGTTGAAGGCAATAAAGTAGTACGAAAGAATGTATGTACACGGTGCATCCGTTCAGGTGCTGTACGTAAAGCAATATAACAACTACGATAAAAGCCCAATTATTACCATAACACCAGCAACAAAAATTAAAAAGCCTATAACCCCTGCAACAATGACAGGTGCAGCTAAGTAACCTATTGCCTTGATAGCTTCCAGTGAATACCGCTGCGAAATACACCGCATGGCAATAATGATTGACCACAGTATCAGTGCAAGTGACCCAAAACTATAAAAAAACACCGGTGCAAAATATAACGAATGAAATATAAGAACAACTGGCACAATAAAAATCCGTGGTACCTGCGCAAGTGCCAGTGCATTTATTATAAATCCACCTGATGCCTGATATCCTGCAATCTGTAATGTTATGGTAAGCAATCCTGCGTATACCACAATACACACAATATTAATGAGAAAAAGCGCCACAAAACCATAGGTCAGCTTATAGTAAAAGAAGCCCGACTGCACGGTTAAAAGGGATTGCGCCACAATATCCATAAAAACTACAACTGCTATAACTATTGCACTTATGGCAAAATGTTTTTTATCCTCAACAGCAATAATTTGCGATAGCTTTTCAGGATCAACTATGGCATTATAAAAATAATCAATCAACTGTACTATATTCATGGCAGGTAGCTGTACTCTACTAAAGAATAATTTGTGTTTATATACTGTTCAAGTTTTGGTTTTACCAATGAAGACATGGTGGCAAGTATTCTTTCAAAGGGGCTTGCAGTATCTTCATACACCGCACTATCTTCAGGCAATTTTGCAAGCTGTCGTGCCTTGTTTACAGCATCCTCAAAGGTCCCCAATTCATCAACCAGCTTATATTCTAAAGCCTGGTTTCCGGTGAACACTCTACCATCAGCATACGGCATGATATCACTTACTGCCATGTTTCGGCCAACCGCTACATCGTGCACAAACTTCTGGTAGCTTGTATCAATGATCTGCTGAATCAGTTGCAATTCCTCCGGTGACAGTTCCCTGTATGATGCAAGGATATCTTTATATTTGCCACTTTTGATGACATTCATACGTATGCCCAATTTCTCAAACAGCCCGCGTAAATTAGGAGCTATGGCAATAACACCAATGGAGCCAGTAATGGTGCCATAATTGGCTACAATGGCATTGCACGCTGAAGCAATATAATAGCCACCTGATGCAGCTAAATCACCCATGGAGGCAACAACCGGTATATTTTTTTTCTTGAGCGATAGTATTTTATTATAAATCTCCTGTGTTGCGGCAACAGTTCCGCCCGGTGAGTTAATCCGCACAACTATCGCTTTTATGCGACTGTCCTGTGCCAGTTCATCTAAACGTTTAATAACATAATCAGCATTTGCCTGCGAAAGCATGTCGCCCGTGGATTCAATGCGGCCATATACCCGCACCACTCCAACACCAGGCCCTTCTGCCAGAGTTATACGCGTTCCTAACGTAGCCTGCCGCTGCATGGTAATACTGATTTGAATGATAGCCAGTACAACCGCAAAAACCAGTATAACCAGTATTGCAATGAGTATTCGCCTGTTTTTATCCATAGTACGTTTCCTTTTATTTTCGTTATGGTACTATAATCAGTCTATTTTATGCAACATTTTTTTTCACAAGGGGATGTGGTTCAAGTATTTTTGGCGATAGTTACTGTAATAATATTTTTTGTCTGTTACTATTCTTTTCCCATATACTTTCATTCATACTTTCTTTTATCCTGGTAGCAATAAAAGAAAGAAATTTTTACAATATATATCTATAAAATCTTTTACTTGACCTACCATTCATAATAATTATAAAAAAACACATATTTTAGTAAAATTAGAAATGGAGGTAATTATGAAAAAGTTTTTTAGTCTAATTTTTGTTATTATGCTTTTTGTTTCGGTAACAGTGTTTGCTGCGGATTTAGTTAACAAAGATTCACGGAGTTACTCCCTTGAAATTTCCAGTGTTGGAACACTGCACACCTCTATAGGCAGCAATACAACAATTATGAGTGGCGCACCTGACGGATCAACAATTAAGATAAAAGAAACAGGATCAACAATTACCGTAGATGGTGACAATCCCGTCATCATTAAAGATGGAAAGTTGTCACAGTAAATTTCATTCTATTTAATTATCCATCTACAGGGCCGCTTGCCATGGGCCCTATTTTTTTGTCTGGATGATAAAAAATATTCTTGACTTTTTCTCTATAATTAGTAGTTTATTAACTAAACGGTTAGTTAATTTCAGGATATACATGATAACAACAAAAGACAAAATACTGAATGCAGCAATTGATGAATTTTCCCGGTATGGGCTGGATGGTGCTCGCATTGACCGCATTGCTAAAAGAGCCAGGGTAAACAAGGCAATGATTTATTATCATTTCCCCGGTAAAGAAGCACTGTATGCTTCAATTTTACAGGAACTTGCACAGACTATTGTTGATACAATATCTACCAGTATTGCAAAGGTGCAGGAAACCGGAAATCCACTTATCATTATTGAAGCATATGCCAGCCATATTAGCAATTTAGACAGGCGCTATTTTATGATTATCATGCGTGAGCTTGCAAGTGGCGGGAAATTTATAAAAAATATCATTGCTCCAACTATTATTGAACCTGTAACTAAGGTTATTGGCAATCTTTTTGATGCTGGAAAAGGCAAACGTATTAATCCAAAACTGCATCCACAATATACCATGATTTCGGTTGCTGGTGCTGTTATCTTTTATAATCTCATGCGACAGATTTTACAGGGCACCTCACTTCATGCGCTCTATTTTAGTGACAATCATGTACATGAATATATTGCCAATCTCTTACAATTGATGTCACATGGAATTATCAAGGAGGATATATGAAGGTAAAAGGTTTTATTATACAGGTACTATCGCCCATAATTTTTTTGCTTTTCATTTCATATACACATGCAGAGCAGCCACTTTCACTGAATGACGCAATTGATATAGCGCTTAAAAACAGCCCGGAATATATCATGGCACAACACAGGTTACAGCAGGCTGACGAAAAAATAGCCCAGGCATGGGGAATGCTCTATCCGGCATTAGAATCTGAAGCAAGCGCCATGCGACAGTATGCTGAAAATGGCTTTATGAGCCTTTCTGACGGTCAGTATGATTTAAAATTTGTGCAGGTGCGCTTTGGTATCAATCCCGGTACCTTTTATAATTCACTATCGCAAAGCTACAACAATTACAAACTTGCAAAAGAAGAAGTTAAAAAAGTAAAATCCAGCATTGAATACAATGTCATCAAAAGCTATTTTGACGTCATCACCGCTAACGAAATTATAAAACTCAGAGAAAACTCAATTGCTGTATTACAGGCTAATGTAGCTGACGTCAACCGGATGTTTAATACTGGCACAATCCCAAAATTTGAACTCCTCCAGGCTCAGGTGCAGTTGCAAAGTCAGGAACCTTTACTCATTGAGGCACGTAATAACTTTTCAACTGCACTTGACCTTTTTAACTATTACCTGGGTGCTAAAAACGGCACCTATACGGTTATCTTTGAAGGGTTTGATAGTTCTATAAAAGAGCCACATGGATATGACATTGTTGATACGCTGGTTGAAAAGGCTCTTATGCACAGGCCAGAAGTAATTCAGCTAACTTTAACCAGAGATATTGTTGGTGATAGTATTGATGCTGCACAATCGGTGTACCTGTGGCCAACATTCAGTGTAGCAGGATATTATGGCAAGAGTTACCTTATGCCGGATGCACCACAGATTCAGCTACCTTTTCCCGGGCAAAGCATAGACTTATCTGCAATAACGGGGACCAGGCAGTGGCAGACTACCTGGCAGGTGCGCGTTGCTGCAACCTATAGATGGGGTGCACTTGCTCCCGTTGATACCGTGCAGGGTGTGGAGCGTGAACAAAAAGAAAAGCTAAAAGAAATTAACCAGCAGATATTACAGCTTAAACAGGCAATTGCTATTGCTGTTCGTGCTGATTATGGCAGGCTCATGACTGCCTATCAGAGCATGGTGTCCCAGCGTAAAAATATTGAAACTGCTACAGAAGGGTTGCGTGTTGCAAAAGAAAGCTATAAGGCTGGTGTTATAAAAAACGCTGATTTACTCAATGCGGAACTGCAGCTTACATCAGCGCGCATGGGTTACATTAAGGCAATAAATGATTTCTGGTATGCGGTTGCTCAGCTAAAAAAGGACACCGGGTTCGACTGTACTGATCTAATCTTTGCGGAGGTGCACAGTGAAAAATAAACGTATAATACCTGTTATTATTGTACTTGTTGTTGTAGTTGGCGTAACACTGTATTTTGAGTTTGCGCGCTATATAGGCACCAACGGCAAGCGCATTGAAGGTTCCGGTGTAATTGAGGTCACCGAGATTGAGGTTTCATCAAAAATTGCCGGCAGAATTGTTTCCCTTCCCTTTGACGAAGGTGAAGAAGTAAAACAGGGTGATTTAATAGCAAAGTTAGCGTATGATGAACTATCGGCACAGAAACTGTCCGCGCTGGCAAACCTTAACAATGCTGAAAAGAACCTGAAACGAGCACGTGAACTTTTTACTACTGGCTCCATATCGCAGCGTGAGTTTGACAACGCTGTTACCGCATATAACGTTGCAAAAGGGAATTACGATTATGTCATGGCAACCATTGAGCAGGCAGTACTGTATGCGCCGTTAAGCGGTGTGGTGCTTTCACGTAACCTGGAGGTGGGTGAGCTTGCCTTTCCGGGTACATCAATCATGACGCTGGCTGATTTAACCAAAGCATGGATCAAAATCTATGTTAACGAAAAGCATATTGGGCTGGTTAAACACGGACAAAAGGCGCACGTGTTTGTCGATAGTTACCCGGATAAAACCTTTACCGGCAAGGTTGTTGCAATAAGCCAAAAGGCTGAATTTACCCCAAAAACTATTCAAACAAAAGAGGAGCGTGTAAAGTTAGTCTTTGCCGTAAAGATTGCCATTGACAATTCTGGAAAAGAATTAAAGCCAGGAATTCCTGCAGATGCAGTAATAGTGACAGGTAAACAATGATAGATGTTAGTAAAGTTACAAAATTATTTGGCAGCATAAAAGCTGTAAACAATGTAAGCCTGACCCTGCACAAAGGCGAGATCATTGGCATTATTGGTCCTGATGGTGCAGGCAAAAGCACTTTGCTCAGGATGGCTGCAGGAATATTGCAGCCAGATAGTGGTAACCTGTATTTTGACGGCAGGCCGTATAATGACAATATCTACTATGTTAAAGAACACAATGGATACATGCCCCAACGCTTTGGACTGTACGAAGATTTAACCGTGCTTGAAAACATAATATTTTTTGGCAAAATCTTTGGCATGCATCAAAAAGAAATTCAAAAAATATTACCTGTACTGTGGCGCTTCAGCAACTTAGAACCGTTTAAGGACAGACTTGCCGGTAAACTTTCCGGCGGCATGAAACAGAAGTTAGGTCTTGCTTGCTGTCTTGTTCACCGCCCCCTTGTACTTTTACTTGATGAACCTACTAATGGCGTTGACCCGGTATCTCGTCGTGAATTCTGGCGCATTTTGTATGACCTGTGTGTACAAGGGGTTACCATCATGGTAAGTACCGCATACCTGGATGAAGCTGAACGCTGTAATCGTGTTGCACTCATGTATAATGGATCTTTTTTTACCGTGGACACACCGGCCAGGGTAAAAGCAATGATTGGCAAACCACTGATTGAAATTCAAAGTAAAAATCCCGTTGAAACCGAAAAGATGTTAAAGCAAAACCTTACGTATACACATGCTGTGCGCAGTGGCAATGCAGTACGTGTGTTTGTGGACAATGTTGATAGGGCAAAAAAGGAAATCAGCTTGTTGTGCACCAGGCACCATATTGGGGTGATTTCCATACGCGAAGTTATTCCTTCACTTGAGGACACGTTTGTAGAATCAATAGCAAAGGCACAGTAATATGAAAGCATTAATACGCATTTTAGCGATAGCTCAAAAAGAATGGATCCACATTTACAGGGATATCCGAAGCCTTATTCTTTCACTCATTACACCTGCGTTTTTAGTGCTCATATTTGGTTATGCGCTGAATATGGATGTTAAGAACGTTGCATTTATCATTCACGATCAGGACAATACGTCTTCATCACGGCAACTTGCCGAAATTTTTATGCACAGCGAATACCTGTCGTTCAAAGGATATATTGCCAAATACCATGATATCGATACAGCAATTGACAAAGGCAAAGCAGTTGCGGCGCTGGTTATCCCGTACAATTTTACTGAAAACGTAAAAAGCGGGCATTCTGTCAATCTGCAACTTATACTTGATGCATCAGATTCCATGTCGGCCACTATCGCTTCAGCATATTTTCATGCTATTGTGTCACAGTACAATATTGCATGGATGCAGCAACATCTGAACCGCGCGGGCTTTGGCACGATTAAACTTCCGGTTAGCATTGAAAGCCGTGTGTGGTATAATGAAGAATTGCAGAGTAAAAACTTTGTAGTGCCGGGTATCATTGTCATAGTGCTTGCCATAATCAGCGCACTCATCACATCCCTTGCAATCAGCCGTGAATGGGAACGCGGTACCATGGAAAGCCTTATTACTACGCCTGTACGCTCGTGGGAAGTGATCGCTGGCAAACTCATTCCGTATATTTTCATAGGCATGTTTGATGTGGTCATTACCTACCTTGTTGGCTACTTTGTGTTTGATATTCCCGTCAGAGGAAGTTTTGCCGAACTTTTGCTTGTTTCAATATTGTTTTTGATTGGCACCTGCACCTTTGGGCTGGTTATCTCTTCGGCTACGCGCATACAGGTACTTTCAATTCAGGTGGCAATGATAACAACGTACCTGCCAACAATTCTTTTATCAGGTTTTATATTTCCCATCAAAAATATGCCAATCATTTTACAAGCTATCACATACATCATTCCGGCACGCTACATGATTGCACTCATAAAAGGCATTGCCTTGAAAGGTTTGGCTGCATCACTGCTTACAACTCAGATTGTTTTTATGACAGTGTTTGCATGTATTATGATTATCATTGGCATTAAAAAAAATAATGTGCGGTATACAGGATAGTTACCATGAAACTATCGTTACACAATATAAGGATAATGATAAAAAAAGAATTTACCCTTGTCATGCGCGACCCTAAACTGCGGGCAATTATAATAGTGCCGCCTATTCTTATGTCACTGGTTTTTGGCTATGCGGTAAATACCGATGTTACCAATGTATCGTTTGCTGTTTTTGACAGGGACCGCACCTCATTAAGTAGAGAGTTTATACAGCAGTTTGTTGCATCCCCTTACTTTGAAATGTATACATACCTGGATTCGCCAAAACAATCACTGCGCTTGATAGAAAAAGGTGATATTGATTTTTATTTAGAGATCCCCAATAATTTTGGCAGGAATTTAAAATTTGGCAAGCCTGTTGCATTGCAGGTGATTTTAGATGGCACTGATTCAAGCAGGGCTTCTGTTATCCAGTCATACATCAATGCGTTGACACTTCCATACGTGCAGGAACGCTTCATCAGCACCATTAAAATAAAAGTGATGCAACGATTACAATCTGGCGTTTCATCAGGTACCATTGAACTTATTCCACGGTACTGGTTTAATCAGGATTTAAAAAGCATCAATTTTTATCTTCCTGGAGTGATTGCGATGCTTATCTCCCTTATTACCATCATGTTGACGGCAATGTCCATTGTTAAAGAACGGGAAGCTGGCACCATGGAACAGATTAAAGTATCGCCACTGAAGCCCAATGAATACATCATTGGCAAATTAGTACCCTTTGCCATCATTGCATCTGTTGACATTATTGTCATAACCGCCATTGCCATTTTCTGGTTTGATATTCCTTTCAAGGGTAGCTTTATCTTTCTTTTGCTGTGTGGTGCAATTTACATTATTTCAACATTAGCCCTTGGACTTTTCATATCAACCGTGTCATCAACGCAGCAGCAAGCCATGCTGTCATCATTTATGTTTTTTGTACCTGCAATACTGCTTTCAGGTGTTATATTTCCTATCTACTCCATGCCGGTAATTTTTCAGCTTATTACATATTTAAATCCCATGCGCTATTTTGTTGAGATCGTCCGCAGTGTATTTTTAAAAGGCACTGGAATTACATACCTGTGGCAACATATGCTAATACTTTTAATTATGGGGGTAGGAATACTGAGAATAAGCGTATGGCAATTTGGAAAAAGGACAGGCTAACTATGGAAACAGTCATAGTTAAAAACATCACCAAGCGTTTTGGTGAATTTACTGCTGTGGACAGAATAAGCTTTTCTGTATCTAAAGGTGAAATTTTTGGGTTGCTTGGCCCCAATGGTGCTGGTAAAAGCACCACCATAAAAATGCTGTGTGGATTGGTGCAGCCTGATGAAGGCACAGGAAGTGTGGGAGGGCTTGATATTGTTAATCAGCAGTGGGATATAAAAAAAATAATTGGCTATATGTCACAAAAATTTTCCCTGTATGAGGACCTTACCATTGAAGAAAATTTGGAATTTTATGGCACAGTATATGGGCTTTCCGCAAACCTTTTACAACAACGCATGAACTTTATTTATGAACTGGTAAATATCAAAGACCACAGACACAGCCTGGTGAAAAACCTGCCGCTTGGCATTAAGCAACGGCTTGCATTGGGCTCGGCACTGATTCATAACCCGCAAATACTTTTTTTAGATGAACCAACCTCAGGTGTTGATCCTTTGATGCGACGAATCTTCTGGGATGAAATTTATACACTGGCAAAGGAAGGTAAAACTGTTTTTGTAACAACCCACTATATGGATGAAGCCGAGCACTGTAACCGCATTGCACTTATTATTGCAGGTAAAATCATTGCCCTTGATACACCTCAGGGCTTAAAAGAAAAACTACCGTACACAATAGTAAAAATTGTAACCGATAGTTACCTGAAAGCTTACAATGTGCTGAGTAAAGAAAACTTTGTTATTGAAGTATCTCTTTTTGGAACTGACCTTCATGTTGTGCTTGAAAAACAATATAAACATTTTGCTATCATAAAAAAATTACTACAATCACACAACATTCATGATGTTACCATTGAACCCATACTTCCAACATTAGAAGACGTTTTTGTCATGAGTGCACGGTGATACTGTACGATTTTTATGTAATTCACATTGGAAAACGCGAGGAGCTATATGATACATGGCAGTAACATCGGTGAGATTTAATGCAAAGGAAGACAAAATACTTAAACTGTTACAAAAGCATTATAATTGCGATACATCATCGCTTATTAAAAAATCATTATGGCAGCTTTATGAAGACATCAAGGATAAAGAAATTATAGAAGATTTTGAAAAGAAAGAAAAAAGTAAAAAGGCACGGTTTGTGAGCATAGACAATATTATACAATAAACTCAACTGAAGAAGGGGTGTGAGTATCATTTAGTTATTAGCAATTAAAAGCGTTGCGTACAAACCGTACAATATCACCTGCCTGCATCATGCTGCTACCACTTTCCTGGCAGTATATATCAGCAGCTTTACCGTGAACGTAAACACCCAGTGCTGCAGCAATCAACGGATCATATCCTTTTGAAAGCATTGCACCAATAATACCAGAAAGCACGTCACCCGAGCCACCTGTAGCAAGCGCTGGATTACCGGTTGTGTTAATATACGTGGTGGTACCACTGGTTACTATGGATGCAGGGCCTTTTAGCACTGTCACACATTGAAGCTTTTGTGCCAGGTCTTCTGCTGAACGCAAGCGGTTTTTCTTTATGTCACTGACTGCTATGCCAGTTAAGCGTTCTGCTTCTTTAAAATGTGGCGTAATAACACAATGTAGAGGAAGCTTTGCTTCAGGAAGCTGCGCCAGACAATACAGCCCATCACCATCAATAAGTACGGGCAACTGCATTGTGTGCGCAATTTTCAAGCACGCTGCAATAGTCGCTGCTGAACTCACACTTCTTCCAAGGCCAGGGCCAATGATGCACGCAGTGGGACGTGCAAGCTGTATTATGCTCTCAAGCTGTGATAGCATATCTTTATATACATTGGTAAACTCAACAGTACCGTACATATCTTTTGCAAAGGGTTCACTGGCTGTAGCGTTCAATGCGCGCGTGATGGCTTCAGGAATTTTACCAGCAATAATTCCACGCGCCTGGTGTGTTGTTACTATCGTGACCAATCCTATGCCTGTTGCAAAAGCTGCCTTTGCACATAAAAGAATTGCACCCTCCATACCATCAAATCCACCAATGCACAAAAGATGGCCATTTGCACCTTTATGGGCATCATAATGTATATTGGGGCGATAGTTACCGGTAAAAAACTTTTCATCAATAAGTTGCCGACAAATATCCCCTGATGTACACAGTGAATAAGGAAATCCTATATCAGCAACGATGACATTGCCTGCATAGTACTTGCCAGGATAGGTGACTGCATTAATTTTGGGGAGCCCCATGGTTATGGTGGTGTGCGCCTGTACAATGGGTTCAAATTCAACAGCGCCATCTGCGGGAAGCCCGCTTGGCATATCTATAGCAATAATCTTTTTCCCGCTTTCATTAATGACATTAATGACCTGCTCTAACAAACCTTTTGGCCTGCCGGAAAATCCTGTGCCGGTCAGTGCATCAATAATACAATCATAGCTATTCAAATTTATTGTTGCCAGTGTTTCAGAGGATATTGTACAACAACGCACACTGGCATGCTGGCATACATCATAGTATATCCTTGATGATGGTGTAAGCTTATCAGTGTTGCCCAGGATAAATACATCAACAGGTAAATACTGTGACAATAGATACGCTGTGACAAATCCATCACCACCATTATTGCCTACCCCGCAGAAAACTGCAACATTATGCGCTTTAACAGTATGCAATACATAATCAGCAACTGACTTACCTGCAAGTGCCATCAGCACTTCACCGGGTATTCCATACTGCTGTATGGTAATCCTGTCAATTTCCTGCATTTGCTGCGCTGTGACTACTTTCATGCATCACTTCCATTCGTATACTTCTAACCCTGTTGAGTAGGCATGGTATGAATATAATTTACCCTCACTGGTAATATCAATATCCGAAAATAATGCCTGCCCTGGGAATTTGCACCGCACATTCCCAATTATTGTACCGTCAAAATTATACAGCATAAACTTTACTTCGTTTGTTTCTTCAACATTCCACACATAGATATATTTATTCTGTGCCACCGTAAATAATTCATTCTTTGGCTCCGAAATTTTCAACAGTTCAACAGGTTTTGATTCTTTAATATCAAACTGATATAACTTTCGGTATTTAAACCGGGTGTTATTGTAATAGGCAACAGAAAGCAAGAAACTATCGCCGCTATATAATATCCTGATATTTTCTATTTTTCCGGTATATGATGTTGTGGCATCAACTGTATCTACAAAGTAATTTCTGGTAAATGTCATGTAATAATCCCGCTGGCGTTTGTCAAAGCGATACACGCTCCATATATCATACGTACGTGCAATAACAAAAAGCCTGTTTTTTTTGTCTATTTCTAAATGCTCAATGTAGTAAAAAGGAACTGTTGGCATTCCCGTCTGGCCTATGGTGTATTGCAGTTTACCTTCTTCATCAAAGACAAGTATAAAAGAAGGTGACATATCAATCTGCGTCCCTGCAGCGTCAATTCGCTGAACTGAGGCCAGCCTGTTTTGTACATACAGGTTGCCATCTGAATCGGCAACCATGGTGCCTATGATGTCAAATTTAACCTGTGTTTTTTTTATGTCTTTGCCTTCTGCTGTTGCACTGATATTACCAATAGCTATTAAACATTTCCCATCCCTGTCAAAGACAAGCACTTTCTTCTGGATATTATCCTTAACATAAACTTTATCATCTGCCAGAAGCACGCCAAAACTCATATCAAGAAGTCCTGACTCATTATAGTTAATGCTTACCGCACCTAATGCCGCTCCTGACGGAATTGCACAAACCCTGTTTGCTGAAAGATCGGTCACCCTGAAATAACCGCATGAAATAAGCATGCTACAGGCTATTGCCATCAATATTTTTTTAACCATACTGTTCATCCCTCATCAGTAACTATCGCCACGTATATACTGTAACCATTTGTAGTATGTACCAGCCTTTTTTTCAACATAAAAAATCCATGCTTTTTACCTGTCAATTGTTATTGCCTTGACAAAATAAATCCATATATGAAACGATAGTACACAGCAAATATTTATAGAGATAGTATAAGGAGATCGGCTTATGGATTTTAATTTATCTGAAGAACAACAGATGGTCAAAGACATGTGCAGGAAGTTTGCAGAAAACGAACTTGCACCAAAAGCTGAACATTATGACCGAACGCATGAATTTCCATGGGAACATGTAAAAAAATTAGGTGAAATGGGGATGATGGGTGTTGTTTACCCAGAAGAATACGGTGGATCGGGTATGGATTACCTTACCTATGCCATTGCCGTTGAAGAGATTTCGCGTGGGTGTGCATCCACGGGAGTTATTGTATCTGCCCATAACTCATTGTGCCTGTCACCTATTTATTACTTTGGCACTGAACAGCAGAAAAAGAAATACCTGCCAAAGCTATGCTCAGGTGAATGGATTGGCTGTTTTGGCATCACCGAACCCAATGCTGGTTCTGATGCAGCAGGTACCAAAACCACTGCAGAATTTAAGAATGGCAAGTGGGTACTCAACGGTACAAAAAATTTTATTACCAACGGTGGTGTTGCAAGTGTTGCCGTTGTCATGGCAGTTACTGAAAAGGGCGTTGGCCATAAGGGCCTCAGTATGTTTATTGTAGAAAAAGGAACTCCAGGATTTTCAGTTGGCAAAACCGAAGATAAATTAGGGATATGTGCATCATCAACAACAGAATTAGTTTTTGAAAACTGTGAAATCCCTGAAGAAAACCTTTTGGGCAAAAAAGGCGACGGTTTTAAAATTGCCATGCATACTCTGGATGGTGGTAGAGTTGGGATTGCTGCACAGGCACTGGGTATTGCACAGGCAGCCATGGATGCTGCGGTTAAATACTCACTTGAAAGAGTACAGTTTAACCAGCCAATAGCACGTCAGCAGGCAATTCAATGGATGATTGCTGACATGGCTACTGAAATTCAGGCCGCACGGCTTTTGACCTATCAGGCTGCAATGCTTATTGGCAGCGGCCCCGACCGCAGACGATATTCAAAGAATGCAGCCATGGCAAAACTTTTTGCTTCGGAGGCTTCACATAGGGCAACTCATAAGGCATTACAGATTTTTGGAGGATATGGGTATATTAAAGACTACCCTGCAGAAAGATTTTACCGTGATTCACGAATTACCGAAATATATGAAGGGACATCTGAAATACAGCGGCTTGTTATTGCATCAAATGTATTAAGTGAATATCAATAAATGTAAATACTGGGGCTGTACCAAAAGTCGTTCGATACAAATTTCGCAACGCTCATTGAGTAATTTTGCCAGATTTTGTGGCAAAATTGTATCGAAATGAGCGAGTATTGCGATATAATGTCTGCAAGATTTACTCAACGACCTCTTTTGGGACAGCCCCCATAAAAAAGTATGAAAAATGATTTTACAGCTATCTTGAAAGACATACAGCAAACAATTGCTTCATTTTCAGAGGGGCTTATATTATTTGATGAAGCACTTAAAAAATATCATACATACAAAGAAAAGACTCTTGAAATAAAATCCCAACCCCAGTATGAAAATTATATCCTTAATGTTTTAGCTACTCATAATGCTGAAAATTTTTCACTATTTTCAGCAATTGTTGCATATACTGCACGGAATAACCAGACTTCCATTTTACTGTACCACGGTCCTGATGTTTTTGTGCAGCCGCTTTATTCACTATGCAACAATACTTTTTTTTCATCCCCACCACGCTTTGTACTTGACTACACCGTACAGCAAAATGTAATTCAAAATTTTTCACTGCACAGCTCATCGCTATTTCATTCGGAAAAACTTTCCATTGCCTTTATTGCTATTTCTTCATCCACATTTTTCTCACGAGAATCATTTTTGCGTTATGCTGCACATATCAAAGTCTTTACAAGCCTTCTGAGTATTTCAGATATTATTTCTCTGGATGTTCCAAATACAACATTAAAATATATTCATCAGGTATGCTCAAAATTATTGACCAGAGGGTCATGTTCATTATATGGCATATATATAATATCACCTTTCAGTACATTAAGCCATTATGGCCTGCACTCACTCAATGAAGTTTCCGCATTAATTAAAAATACCTTAATAGAAAACTTTGGGCAATACAGTTTTGCACTTTCAATGAACCTGTATCTTTGTATCAATACAAACACTCAGGCAGATATCAAATCATTAACTTTTAACTACAGGAATATTTCAATACCATCAAAGATTTACCACACCGTTATTGAAACAGAAGCGGATATTATACCCGCAATTATCCGTATATTACACTTCCATTAGTCAGGCGATAGTAACCATGAAAAAAACTCAAATTGTCATTATAGGCTCAGCTGATGATATAGAGCATTATGACACTGCGTATGCAATAGGCTCATTTGTTGCAAAAAGCGGATGGGTTCTTATTACTGGTGGTAGAACTGGCGTTATGGAGGCAGCTTCAAAAGGCGCGCATGATCATGGCGGTATTGTGGTTGGCATATTGCCTTTTGACAGATTTGATGGCGCCAACCAATATTGCGATATTGTTATTCCAACCGGTATAGGCTTTGCCCGAAACAGCATGAATGTGCTTTCAGCAGATATTGTCATTTCCATAGGAGGAAAAGCTGGAACGCTTACTGAACTGGCATACGCATGGCATTACGGCAAACCCATCATAAGCTGTGTGTTTACTGGCGGCTGGAGTAAACGTATTGTTAATGAACCAGTTGATGATAGAAATAATGGTAGCAGCATTTACGCTGCTCATTCAGTAGAGGAAGCATGCGATATGTTACAAAAACTGATAAATAACCTGTAATATTTTAAACAATATACCCTGCAAAATAGGTGATTGCTTCTTTTTTATCTTCCTGAACAACAACAGTTTCCCCACTACGGGTGACACAATTATTTGAAATAAGGAAATCCATGCCTTCATTCATTATATCTTCAACAGAATACAGATGCTTTAAATTACGTAATTTCAGAATACTATCAATTTCAGCTTTAATGGCTTCAACATGTGCACTTCCCCCACCAACATGCAGTACATACGCCACAAAATAATGAGGATAAATGGGTATATCATGACGTTGTTTCACCGTTAACATCATTTTAGTATCTTCGGCCAATGTGGGACTGGCAGAAAAATGCGAAAGGGTAATAGGTCGGGAAATATGTACCTTTGTTACATTCCTGAATAATTTCAGGAATGATACCGGATGAGTTACCGGGTTATAATATTTATGACCAATTCCAACAGGTGTTACCGCAATTTCCTCTGTTGTTTTCTGCAACAGTGCACACAGGCCTTCAATGACCATATCCTGAATTACCAGCTCATCCTGTGATTCATTGTCCATGGAATTAGAATATAATACCGGTATGCCATGTTCAACACATGATAACATATACTGCAACAGTGTTTCCCTGTATAGAATGGAAGCACAACGTGTAGTATGGACAATATATCCGCCACAAAGCCTGAATAAAAATTGCAACAATTTATTTTTCATAAGCCTGCTATCCACATAAAATCGCGGCAGGGGGATGGATATAAATTTAATAAGTGCAAGAACCACAAATAGAGAATCTGCCTGGTCTTTAGCATTGCAAAAATACACCGGGTTTGCAGTCATCACAGTCTTTTTTAAATACTTAATGTCACCGGTTAACCCAATTCTTTCTTCAAAGAACTCTGTAATTCTTCGGCGATACAGCAACCCATAAAGATAAAAAAACATTCTTGCCAGTTTCAGTATCAGCAAAGAAAACGTATACACATATCTATCGCTAATACTATTATAATAAAACTCAATAATTGTTTTCAGTTGTTTTTCATACTGGGCTTCATTAAGATCATTATAAAGCGATAGCTCATGGGAATACTCTTTATGCTGGGGCAGGTATAGCTTTAGCAATTCTTTGTATTCCCTGCTATTTGCAAGCACCTGAAGTTTTTTACTTTCACTGCATAATTGCTGGACAAGCTGCTCAACCACAATATGTTTAAATATCATACCACTCATGCGCTCAATGCCTTTTTTGCGCTCCTTAACCTTTATCCGTGCGCGGCGCGTCAGTATTTCATATTTTGCAGGATTTTTTATTGTTTCAATGAGAAGCCACGGGTCGCGTTTATTCAGAAGCACATCATACAGGGAGCGGTAGACAGGCATGGTAAGGTTATATTTATCAGCCAGTTCCAGAATTGGCTCAATTGCATACGCCCCCTCAACCAGGTAATGCATGCGTTTACTCATTCTTTCCAGAACATTTTCAGGTTTTACTCGTAATAACAACTTGTCAAAGAAACTTACTGTTGTTCCTTTCTGGGTTATTTGCTCTGCTATTTCTCTGCCAAAGCGCCTGTTACGGCTATGCTGACTTAACGCTGTTGCAACAAGGTCACCCAAACCAGCAATACCCATAATAGTTTGTTCCTTTGCACCCATGCAGCGGCCCAACTGTATCATCTCTGCATGAGCCTGTGCTATTAATGCTCCTGCAAGGTTATCCCCACACTGAGGGAGGTTACTTATAATGCCTGCTGCAATTGCCGCAGGATTTTTTAAGGTACTCCCACAATCAACACCAATAATATCATCTGAAGGTATGCATTCCAGATATTCATTCTGTAGCAGATTCATGAAAAAATTAATTGAAGACTTTGATTTGCTGGCTACATGCAATGCCGTATGATATTCTCTGCACACCTCTTCAGCATGGCTTGGGCCGTATAGAGCACACACCTTATCCATTAAAAAAGGTAGTGCAAGCTCTATTGTCTGTGACATGGTGTAAATTCCTGAACCAACTTTGCAAAACCCTTTAGACAAATAGCCAACATATACCTTTGAATCAAGATAGCGCCTGATTCTTGTACAGGTATCATACACAACTTTTGAAGGGGTAGCAACTATTACTGCATCAGTTCCTCTGACCGACTCCTTTAAGTCAGTATATGCAACAATATTGTTTGCCAGTTGCACATCAGGCAGGTATAGTGTATTGATATGCTGAGAGTTTACAGAACGGGCAACATCCTTTTCATATGCCCACATTCGGACAACAATTTCAGGATGGTTATGGGCTATTACATTGGCAACAGCGGTACCCCATGAACCTGCACCAATGACGGTTACAGCTTTCATTATGGCATTATCTGCAGTGTGTTGCATAGTATACCCGGTATTAACAGATTAAAATAATAAAAAAGGGGATGTCCCAAAAGCCGTTTCGATACAAATTTCGCAACGCTCATTGAGTAATTTTGCCAGATTTTGTGGCAAAATTGTATCGAAATGAGCGAGTATTACGATATAATGTTTGCAAAATTTACTCAACGACCTCTTTTGGAACAGCCCCTTAATGCTATTATAGAGGTACCATTACATATAGTCAAGATAATCTTTCAATTTTCGTGCACGGGTGGGATGGCGCAACCGACGCAATGCTTTGGCTTCTATCTGTCGTATACGCTCACGGGTTACCTTAAACACATACCCAACTTCTTCCAGTGTATGGGAGTATCCATCATCCAGACCAAACCGCATGCGGATAACCTTCTGTTCACGTGCTGGCAATGTGCTCAGCACTGCATTTATCTGCTCAGAAAGAAGCCTGTATGCTGCAGTATTCACCGGTGAATCAACTTCTTTGTCTTCAATGAAATCACCCAATAACGAATCTTCCTCTTCGCCTATAGGGGTTTCAAGCGATATGGGCTCACGGGCAACATTCTTCACACCTTTAACTTTACTTACTGGCCAGCCTAACCTGTCGGCTAATTCTTCAGGGCTTGGCTCACGGCCATATTCCTGCTGGAAGAGGCGTGTTTCGCGCATTACTTTGTTTATCTGCTCAATCATATGAACAGGTATACGTATGGTACGTGCCTGGTCAGAAATTGCTCTGGTTATTGCCTGTCGAATCCACCATGTGGCATAGGTGGAAAATTTATACCCCTTTCTATACTCAAACTTATCTACTGCTTTTATTAAGCCAATATTTCCTTCCTGAATCAGATCAAAGAAATGCATACCTCTGTTGGCATATTTCTTTGCAATTGATACTACAAGCCTGAGGTTTGCATTAATGAGCTCTTTTTTTGCCAGTGAAATCTTGCGGTGGCCTTTTTCAATCTGTGTACCCCACTCCATGATTTCATCACAGGTAGCACCAGCTTCCTGCTCTATGCGGCGAATTTTGCGCTCATTATTTCTGATATCTTTAACTATCTCCAGAATTTCATCTTTGGTCTTGACTTTTAGTTCTTTTAATATTTTTTTAACATCTTCATTTTTTTCAAGCTTACGACCATATTGCTTCAACTCTTTTACTGATTTGTTAAAATGATTCTCAATGCTTTTAAAAAAATGCCGTGTTTCCTTTATTCTGGTAACCATCGATAGAATACGCTGTGCTGTCTTATTTATTTCAGTTTCATGTACCTGCAGGTTTACCAGTGCATCCTTAATAATTTTGCGGGATTCTGCTATTTTTTCTTTTAATTCCAGTGCTTTCTTAGAATCCTCAGCTAATTTGCGTAGCTTATTCTGGTATTGCATTATTTTTTTGTCTTCAGCTATGATGATACTCATGTTGTTTTCATAGCGCTTTTCTAAATCATGCATGTCAAAAGAAGAAAAATAGTAGAGTTTATTTATCCGCAAGACGTCAGTCAGCTTAATTTTGCCACTTTTAACCTTTGAATGATTCTTGATAAGCTCATTGAGAAGCACGGTAGAATCCAGTACAGCATTCTCAATAAGTATTTCACCTTCTTCTATACGTTTTGCCAGTTTCACCTCTTCATCGCCTGAAAGCAGGGATACCTTTCCTATTTCCTTCAGATACAGACGGATTGGGTCATCAGAAACAGCAGTTTCGGATGATTGAGCCGCAGCTTTTTTTGAATGGGATTTTTCTTTTTTTGATGATACTGCTTCAGCACGGCGTGTTGGCTCTTCAACAACATCAATACCTAACTGATTGAGAAGAATAAAAATATCATCAATTTTATCAGAATTTAATATCTTATCGGGCAAAATATCGTTAAGCTCGTCATAGGTAATCTCACCATTGGTTTTTCCCAGATCCACAAGTTTTTTAACTTCTGGAATACTTTCTAAAAGAACATCACCCTTTGCCATAATACACTCTACCCTTTATATTAAAAATTTAGTGTGATCTTAAATTTTTGCACTGCCTTTGTTATAGATATATGAAGCTAATTTTTCTCTTTCGCGGCGCAATACCTCTAATTCGGTCATATAATATTGTATATTATCCTGCTGATTCTTCTTAATTTTTTCTGCAAATTCGTTAATTTTTTTGTCGATAGTATACAGCCGCATATTTAATATTATTTCTGAATAGGCAACTTTAGGGTCTTCAAATGCAAACTGCTTTGAAAAGCCCTGAGAAAGTAATTGTGCTTCCTGACCTTCAGGGAAAAAATCAAACATTATATCCAGTGAAACAGGTTCATTTTTTTCATACAGGTCAAGTATTGCCTGGTAAATATTTTTTGCCACCGTATCGGTAAACTGTGTCAGAGAGCAATCCACAACTGCATGTTCAACCAGTTCAGGGTAATTACACAATAAAAGTACCAGCTCACGCTGGCTTTTATCATAAAAATCCAGAGGATTATTAACAGTTACTATCGCCCCCCCGTTTGTTTTTTGCCCTTTTGCAAAACGTTCATAATCGGTTCGGATAGCTTGCTCTGTAACCTGAAACATGGTAGCCAGCTTTTTAAAGTACTGTTGCCGCTGCACTTCAGACGGAATATCCCGCAATACTGCAAAAAGTTGCTTTAATATATCAACCTGTTTGCCCTTATTTTCCGCTATTATACGCTCAATTCTGAAATCAACGGGTTGTAATGCTCTGTCAATGATTGCCATAAACTCCCGAACACCAAACTTTGCTACAAAATCAAACGGGTCAAGCTGGGGTAATTGTGCAATACGAATATCAATATTTAAATCTTGTGCAACATCAAGTGACCGCAGTGACGCCTTAATCCCTGCAGAGTCGGCATCAAAAACAATAATTACCTCATTACATAAACGTGATAAAAGCTGCAATTGTTCCAGTGTTAATGCGGTTCCTAATGGAGCAACAACGTTGTGGATACCTGCCTGATACACGCCAATAACATCCAGGTAACCTTCAACAACTATTGCCCTGCCAAGTTCAACGATGTGTTGCCGTGATTTATTGAGTCCGTAAAGAATATTCCGCTTCTGAAAAACAGGTGATTCCGGAGAATTCAGGTATTTGGGCTCGCCCTGTGCAATTATTCTACCACCAAAGCCAATAATTTCATTTTTTTGGTCAAAAATAGGGAATATAACCCTGTTTCGGAATCTGTCATAGTAATGAGTGGTACCATTTTTTACTACTTTGTTGATATTGCCCGTTTTTACTGCCACATCAAGCGAAAAATTCATATTTTTTACAATATCAGTAGCATAACGCCACTCGTCAGGGGCATAGCCCAGCTCAAATTCATCAATGCTCTGCCTGGTTACTCCACGGTTTAACAGATAATCCAGTGCATGCCTGTTTGCAGGTTGGAGTAATGCTTTGCGATAGCTCTGGCCAATGATTGCATTGATTTTTAAAAGCCTGCTATATTCATCATCCCTGTATGTTACATCATCACGGACAGGAATGCCAACAAGTTCCCCTACAATCTTTACACTTTCAACAAAATCAACATGTTCAACCTTTGATATAAACGTGAAGACATTTCCACCTTCATGACATCCAAAACAATAGAACATCTGTTTATCGGGTGATACCGTAAAAGAAGGAGTCTTTTCTTTATGAAATGGGCATAGACCTATAAAGTTCTTCCCCTTTTTGGTAAGGGTAGGAACATAGCGTTTAATTATATCTTCAATAGCAGCTTTCTGCCGTATATGTTCAATCGTATCTCGGGGGATAGCCATTTGATAGTAATATATATATAAATTTACAGATTTTCAAGTTTATTCTGTACAATCTGCTTTACAACCTGCCCGTCTGCCTTGCCTTTCAAGTCTTTCATAACCTGTCCCATGACCTTGCCCATATCTTTTTTAGTGACAGTTCCCATGGAAGCTATAACGTTATCAACATATGCAGCAATTTCAGCTTCGTTCATCTGCTGAGGAAGGTATTTCATGATGATCTCAAGTTCCTGCTTTTCCTTTGAAGCCAGGTCATCTCTGCCTGCTTTTTCATATTCAGTTATGGCTTCTTTGCGCCTTTTGGCACTGCGTGTTAGCACTTCAATTATTTTTTCATCGGTTAACTCTTCCGTGCCTTTTGTTTTTTCATACATTATGTCAGACTTCAGCATACGCAGAGTACTGCTTAACAGTTCATTTTTGTTTTTAATTGCGTCTTTAAGGTCAGATTCAATTGTGGTAAGAATAGTCATACACATACCCCATAATACAAGGATTTTATGACGCGAAGTATAAAGCTAAAACGGAGAGTGTAACACATATAAAATTATTATGTTTGTATGTCAACAAAAGTTTTAGAAAGAATTCTATCTAATACGCACACCTTTTTCTAAAATTTCACTAACAAAAGGATTGTCAGGAACAAAATCTTTGGTTAAAAAAGGTACTGGTTCAATCCGCAGATCAACATTTCTCCTTATACGCATAAGGGATAAACGATCTTCAACAGGATCTCCTGTAAAATCATCGGCTATTACTGCCACATCAATATCACTATCAAAATCAGCATTTCCCTGTACCCGCGAACCAAATAGGTATACAAACTTTACAGAATATTTTTTTTCCAGTAAATTTACATATTTATTTATTATTGCATGTATTGATTCCCTATCATTGAAAGCAGCCATTGCCGCAACTCCTTAATTTTATTGATTGCATCCTGTGTAAATTTCATAGTACATTTTCGGTAAAATTCTTGCTTATAATCAGGATATCGTGCATTGATATTAAAAGTTGTTACAAAGTCTAACATATCATTAATTTCATCATTAGTTTCAATTCCTGCTTTTTTAAGCTAGTAGAAGTAAATCGTGTGTTTTTGGTGGCACAATGTTATGATCATTATTTATAACAAATATTGCTTTTAAAAGCTTTTCTATTACAAGATGTCCTATAAACAGGCTCCAATGGAAATCCTTTGATTGGAAAAGATGTATCATAGTTTCATAATCCCTATCTGAAGTTTCTTTCCAATATTTAACTATATCTTTCTTTTCCATTGTTTTACAATATAAAGTTTTTTAAATAAATATAAATTAAAATAATGATTACGTCAAGAATTTAATAGTTAGAATTATGTATTTAGTTCATGATGAATAATTCTATATATTTTCAAATTTTTATTATCAATGATTCGCCATCAAATAATTAAATTTATTCATTATTAAAGAATATATAGCTTCATATTTTTGTAAAGCTATTGTATAAAATAAACAATGTTTTTCTTCAACACATGTAAATTTCTATAAAAAACCAGCGCTACGATAGTACACCCCACACCGCTCAAAAGCAGTGTAAGGGGAACACCAATACGGTGAGCTATTATTCCTGCAAATAAATTACCAATAGTAGCCATGCCCATGAATGACATGGTATACAGGCTCATAACCCTGCCACGCATTGAATCTTCCACCATTGACTGGATGAACGTATTGGATGATGCCATCTGAACAATTAAACTGATACCAATAATAAACATGAGGACCAGTGAAAGATACAAATTTCGTGAAAATGAAAACAGTACTAAACTGCATCCCAGTGACAGTGATCCTGCTGCAATAGTATTTTCAAACCGTGTGGCATGGCTTCGTGATGCTATAAACAGCGCACCAATAAGCGCACCAAACCCTGCCGTACCTAAAAGAAAACCCAATGTATGCGAATCACCATGTAAAATTTCCACTGCAACAACAGGCATGAGCACCATATAGGGCATTCCAAGCAAACTAATGAAGGCAAGCAGCAATAGCACTGTACGGATTGGGTAATGGTTCTTCACGTAACTGAAGCCTTCATGAATATTTTCCTTGAAATTCCCTGCACGTGATAAAGAAGTATATGTAACATTTTTCATAAAAAGCAATGCAACAATAATCCCTGAAAACGTTGTTGTATTTATTAAAAAGCAAACACCTTCGCCAAACTGCGCCACCAGGAATCCAGCCAGCGGTGGCCCAATAAGGCGGGTACTGTTAAATACTACTGAATTAAGGGCAATGGCGTTGCTCAAAAGTTCCTTCTCGGCAACCATATCAAATACAAATGATTGTCGCACCGGCATATCAAAGGCATTAAAGCACCCCTGCATGATATTAAGTACCAAAAGCCACACCGGTGTAATATATCCCAGTACCACCAGTAATCCTAATACAAGGGATTGCGCACATAAAAGGATCTGGGTAATCATCAATATATGATGCCTGTTATAGCGGTCAGCTACCACACCAGTAATGGGCGTGAACAAAAAAATGGGGAGCTGTGCAGAAAATGCCAGTAACCCCAACCACATGGATGATGCAGTTAAGCGGTACATCAGCCAGCTTGAGGCCAGTTGCTGAATCCAGGTCCCAACCAGTGAAATAAACTGACCCATAAAAAAGAGCCTGAAATTATATACCCTCAGTGCCCTGAATGGGTTATCAGATATAATTCTTGATTTTAATGATTCTTTTCCCATGGCTCACTATCACCTTCAATACAATAGAAAACAGGATTACATTGTATATCATTTTTTTTGTGCGATAGTTCCTGATAAAAGGCTTTATTGCGTACATATACCTTTTTTAGCAAATGCTCAAATTCATATTGTAGTTGCCCATACGTGACAGGGATTAATGCAACCAGTGGTTTTGCCTCAATCTTATCAGCAGAAAACTGATAACCTCGCCTTTTTGCTTCTTCATAGATCCAGTAAAGATATGCCTGTATAGCTTCAAGCGGCTTAGTGTAATTGGCAAACCGTATCAATTGCGGATGATGCCTGTACCCTTTAGTATTGCCCTCAAGTACCTTCTTTGCAAGCAACCCTTCCCGCCATACGGCAACAATTCCCTGAGGGTCTAAATAGTGTGGGTGTAATGACCATAACCGCATAGGATATTGTATATGAACTATCGATAGAATATACTACTACACATTGTATTACATAACAACCCTAATTTATAAGTAAATAAAAATTTTAGCACTGTTTTTTGGTACAACGAATATATATTTTAGTCGACAAATTAAGCAATAGTATCACCATATACCTCAATCATAACTAACAGAAAGGAACTACTATGAAAAAGATTGCCGTACTGCTTGTATGCATTATCGCTATAGTAGCTATTCTTATTGGCTTTGAGATGTTTGGTAAAAGCGATACGCAGGTCACTGTTGAAGAATTCAAACAGCCACTGCCTGCACCTGAGTTTTATAAAGGTATTTACTTAAATTCACAATCGGGGCGTGATATCAATCTTTTAAAAAATTTTATTACAAAAGCAAAAGATGCAGGATTCAACGCAGTAGTCATTGATGTACACAATGAATCCAATAATAAGTTTTTAATCCCCAAAGAAAATATTGACTATGTAATTTCGCAAGGCATATACCCCATTGCTCGCGTGGTTATGTTTCCCGATGGGCTAAAAGTGTATCCCATCCCTGATGAGCTTATTAAAGGGAGGTTGGAGCTTGCAAAAAAAGCCTGTGAAATTGGCTTTAGGGAAATACAGTTTGATTATATACGGTTTAATGACTATGGTATACTGAAACATGTACCCCTTGAACAGCGCTATAAAACTATTGAGGGATTTTTAGCCCGAGCAAAAACTGAATTACAACCGTATAATGTAAAGGTTGCCTGCGATGTATTTGGTCGAATTCCTCTTAATACCAACGATACCATTGGTCAGCGTATGGAAGGGCTTGATCAGGTTGTTGATGTAATCTGCCCCATGGCTTATCCTTCCCATTATACATGGAGCAAAAAATTAATGGCTGATCCATATTACACAGTATTTATCACCGGGAAAAGAGCAAAAGAACGTACAAAGAATGCTCAGATTGTTATGTACATCCAGGCGTTTAAAATACGGGTAGCAATGTCAGGATTATCGTTTCAGGAATACATGGCAAAACAAATACAGGCCGTTCATGATGCTGGCGTGAAAGGCTTTATATGGTGGAATGCCTCACAGCAGTATGATGAGCCAATTGCGGTTACCAGGCAGTTTTACACCAACTTCAAAGAGCAGAGTATATCAAAAGCGGATAACACTAAAAAAGAAGCAATTTAAAACTAACAAAAATATTCTTGACTATTAAAAGGAATATACATTTGCTTTCCATAGTTTTTTATATAAAACCTATATGTAACTAAAAATTTACAGGAGGATCGGGTTATATGACACATCACAACAAACTTTTTGGCCTGTCACCGGAAGCTGGTCGATGGGTGTATGTCATCACAGGATTGATAATATGCCTGTGCCTGGGCAGTGTGTACTCGTACAGTGTGTTTTTAAAGCCAATTACTGAAAGTTTTGGTATTACTGCTACTCAGGGCAACCTGCCATTTATGTTTTTCCTGGCATTTTTTTCAATCCTCATGTTTTTTTCAGGCAAAATAATGGCTAAACTGGGTGCTAAAAAGCTGTCTGTTTTTGGTGGCCTTGTTGTGGGGTTAGGATGGGCGCTTTCATACTTTGCTGCAGAAGCAAAAAGCATTAACCTCTTAATACTAACGTATGGTATCATTGCAGGTAGCGGTGTTGGGATTGTTTATGGATGTCCTATAAACATCGTTGGCCAGTGGTTCCCTGACAAAAAAGGTCTTGCCACAGGTCTTGTACTGGCTGGTTTTGGCGGCTCTGCGTTGATCACCGCTAAATTAGCAGGCGCTCTGATACCTTCAGTTGGCCTTTCAACTACTTTCCTTTATTTTGGTATTGCATTTGCAATTCTTATTGTACTACTTGCACTTCCATTTAGAAATCCTGAATCCGGCTGGAAACCTGCTGGATGGACACCATCAGCTGCAGCAGCAAGTGCAGTTGATTTTGATTCTTCTGAAATGGTAAAAACATCTACCTTCTGGGGTCTATTTTTAGCATATATCATCGGCTGTCTGGCTGGTTTGATGGCCATTGGTATTTCTAAACCAGTAGGCAGTGAGATAATCAAAATTGATGGCGAGACTGCAACAACACTTGTTGGAATCTTTGCAATTTTCAACGCATTGGGTCGTCCGCTTTTTGGCTGGCTCACTGATAAGATTACTCCAAAAGGTGCAGCAATACTCAACCTCTTAATAATTATCGTGGTTTCCATTATGATGTTACTGGCAAAAGAAGGGGATGTTACCCTTTATGTAGTGGCCTTCTGTGGATTCTGGCTGATATTAGGTGGATGGCTTGCGATAGCTCCCACCACAACACTTGCTTTCTACGGTTTAAAAAATTATGCACGTAATTATGGTGTTGTATTTTTTGCATACGGCCTTGGTGCAATTATTGGTGGCATTATATCCGGTCAGGCAAAAGATGTATTTGGCTCATATCAGGTTGCTTTCTGGCCAACACTTGTTCTTGGTGTAGTGGGACTCATGATTGTCATGGCATTCCTTAAACCACCAGTAAAAAAAGCAGCTTAAACACCATATATATCACTACTATAAAAGGGCACACATCAATGTGCCCTTTTATATTTCCCGTAGTATAAAAGCACTATCTCCTAAACACCTATGAATAAACCAGGCAACAGGTAAGCATTTCACTATAAATATAAAAAACATTTTTACCCCTTTTTTCACAATCCCTTCTAATGGTGCATCTATCATTGTTTCAAAATTTCCCTGGCCCTTAAGGATTACCATATCAGCCTGCGATAGCTCATATAAAAATTCTTTGCTACACCGAGAAAGATTAATTCCCGGTGTGCTATCACCGGTGGTAATTACTCTTACTAGTGCATTCAGGCCAATAGATTGCGCATCCTCCATTGTTGCATCGTTTATCACAGGATTTCCACGAACAACACAGGTAATCTTTTCCACTGGCAGATGTTCCATGAGCAGCTTATCGGCAACTATCTCCCCTGCATTATCAGCTATATAGAGAATCTTTTGTGAAGATGAAATTGCTTTAATAAATTCATTGTAAAAGTCATCTGGAACTTCTATATCATCTACTAACGTTTTGAATTGCACAGAAAAATCGGCATCACAATCCTGATTTCCAATGCCATAATCAATACTATTTGCTGCTACAGCGATCCGCAAAGCCTGACGAATTGGTTGTTTGCCTGAACACAATGCATGCAACTGCGGTAACAATGCAAGCATTAAAGCATTGCTCTGTTTTTTTTCATCGCTAAAGGGATCATGTATACCTGTCAATTGCGAAATTGTTTTATACAATTGATGTGCACAATCAGGTGGAGTTTGAAAATTTCCCATGCTAATACGCGTAAGCTCCTGCATTAAACGCAATGAACTATCTGGAGTAAGATTTAATTTTGATACAACACGATAACTATGATTCACATGGCATGGGATACAATGAAAGGTAGGTTTCATAAGTTATTTTGTTCTATTCGGTGCAGTACAATACAGTATCTTCAATACCATCAGTTTCTTTTAGCCGCACTTTGACCTTATCACCTATTTTTGTCTGTATCTTCAAACCACAATAGTCGGGCTGAATAGGTAGTTCACGATTGCCACGGTCAACAAGTACTGCCAGGCGTATAATTTGCGGTCTACCAAATGACATCAATGTTTCCAGTGCAGCTTTGATTGTTCTTCCGGTAAAAAGAACATCATCCACAAGAATAATAATCTTTTTGGTTATATTGAATGTTATTGTTGTCTCTTTTATTGCCGGAAGCATCCCACGTGTAGCCAGATCATCACGATAAAACGTAATATCAAGTGTACCCATCTTAATTTCTTTACCACTATTTGTTTCCAGATGTTTCTTTATCCGCTTGGCTATCTCCACTCCACGAGTTTGTATTCCAACAATAGCTATATTTGACAAATCACTAAATTCTTTGATAATACTGTTGCTGATAGTATTAATTGCTTCTTCAATTTGATTTGCATTCATCAATACTTTTTCTTCACACACTACTGCACCTCCAGATGGTACTCCTGTACAGGTTTTACGGTAAATTGTCCAGCTTTTTTCATGGAAATAATGCCCTGTACGGCAGCTTTTGCAGCCGCCAGCGTGGTTATAATCGGCACCCGGTACCGTACCGCAGCCTGACGTATGGTATAGGCATCCTCTTTTGGCCGCTTCCCGGTAGGTGTATTGATAATAAGGTCAACCTGCTTATTTTTTATTATATCAACAACATTGGGTCGACCTTCACTTACCTTATATACACGCTCGCAGGGAATCCCATGCTCATTAAGGAAGGCTGCAGTACCTTCTGTGGCAATAAGCTTAAAGCCTTCTTGATGCAGTAGACGCATCTCTTCAAGCAGTTCCTCTTTTGACCTCTGGTTGATACTTAAAAAGATGGTTCCTGACAATGGCAATCTATCGCCCGCTCCCAGTTCAGCTTTATAAAATGCTTCGCCAAAATGTGCAGCAATGCCCATCACCTCACCCGTTGACCTCATTTCAGGGGATAACAACGTATCAACACCGGGGAATTTGCTGAAAGGTAAAACTGCTTCCTTTACGTTAATATAGGGAATCTTTTTCATATGAGTTAAGCCAAAATCCTTGAGCTTTTTACCAAGCATAATCCATACCGCAATCTTTGCAAGAGGAACACCGGTTGCTTTGGATACAAATGGCACCGTACGGGACGCACGGGGATTAACTTCCAGAACATATAAAATGCCATTTTTTATTGCAAACTGAATATTGATCAGTCCAATAACATTGAGTTCCTTTGCCAGTGCAGTTGTTGTTTCAATAATTGTTTGCATCATAGCAGATTTAACGCTTACAGGTGGCAAACTGCACGCAGAATCGCCTGAATGTATCCCTGCCAGTTCAATATGCTCCATGATACCACCAATATATACATCAGTACCATCACACAGTGCATCAACATCTATCTCCAATGCATCTTCCAAAAATTTATCAATAAGGATAGGATGTTCAGGTGATAGTTCCACAGCACTGACTATATATTCTAAAAGGCTTTTTTCATCATAAATGATGGACATTGCCCTTCCACCCAGTACATACGATGGACGTACTAAAACGGGATACCCTATCCGTGTTGCCTGCACAATTGCCTCTTCGCGGGTGAAGGCAATGCCATTTTCAGGCTGATTAAGTTTAAGCTTATTCACTACTTCAGCAAAACGCTGCCTGTCTTCGGCCCTGTCTATGGAATCAGGCGATGTCCCTAAAATTTTAACACCATTTGCTTCAAGTCGGCGTGCAAGCCGCAAAGGAGTTTGCCCACCAAACTGTACTATAACGCCATCAGGTTTTTCATTGTTGTAAATATGGAGTATATCTTCCAGTGTCAATGGCTCAAAATACAATCTGTCCGAAGTATCATAATCGGTTGAAACTGTCTCAGGATTTGAGTTTACCATTATTGACTCTATGCCAGCTTCACGCAA